>JBKBIU010000278.1:0-2195 GCA_046294065.1 Pseudothermotoga sp. | reverse complement strand
AAAGTTCAACCAAACCCAGTGAATGACGATGTTGACGAAGCTGCTCAGATTGCGATCAAAGAAAAGGTTGATTTTGTAATTGGTCTTGGTGGAGGAAGTGCCATCGATTCAGCCAAAGCGATAGCCATAACTGCAGCCATGGGTGGAAATTTCTGGGATTATGTGGAGGTAGGTGGAGGCAAGAAGCCAGACAAAGCTTTACCGGTAATTGCAATACCAACAACTCACGGAACAGGTACCGAAGCCGACCCATTTGCCGTTATAACCAATCCAAGGACAAAAGAAAAAGTTGGTATAGGATACAACGTCATTTTTCCGAGGGTTTCAATAGTTGATCCAACCTTGATGATCACACTTCCAAAAGACCAAACATCTTACACATCCATGGATGCATTTTATCATTCTCTTGAAGCATTTCTGAACATAGGGGCAAATGTCTACTCAGATACATTGGCGTTGGACTCTATGAAAAGGATAGTTGTAAATCTCCAAGCTGCTTATGAAAATGGAAACGATATTTACGCGCGCACCAATCTCGCCTGGGCGAGCACAGAAGCAGGCATCACTGAAACTCTCACGGGCGTAATTGCAAACCACGCCATAGAACATGGTCTGAGCGGTTTCAATCCACAATTGCCCCATGGATTGGGCTTGTGTATAACAGGACCGTACTTACTTGAGTACATCTTTGACGACTGCTATGAAAGGCTCTCAGTCTTATCCAAAGAAGTATTCAACGTACAGGAATATGATCTAAAAAGGTCAGGAAGGCTCTTCATTGAAAAACTTTACGAGTTTCAAAGCAGATTTGATCTGAACCCGAAATTATCAACCTTGGGATTCAAGGAAGATCAACTTGAACAAATTGCACAAGTTGCATACAAAGCGATGAAAGGTGCTGTTGTAAAGTCACCAAAGAGACTGAATGAAAATGATCTGTACCAGATAATCAAACGCGCATTTTGACCAATTTTAACAGTTTTGCAACTTGTTGAGGTTAATATATGACTGTGAAGGTACTAATCGACACGGGAGGTGACAGGATGCCATTTTACAGATATGTGTGTGATAACTGTGGATCACAGAAAACTATTCTTCACTCGATTAGTGAGAATCCCGTTGTCCAGTGTGATAGCTGTGGTACACAGATGAAAAGAACTATCTCAAGAGTTGGAATCCTCTTCAAGGGTAGTGGTTTCTACTGCACCGATAATAAGAAAAACGGTTCAACTTTGAGTGAATCTACATCAAAATCCGAAAAGGAAAAAGTAGCATAAAGATGGGGCGTTATGCCCCAGATTTTTTCAAGTTGGGAGGTGTCGACGTGTTTACTAAAAAAATAGATCATATAGGTATCGCTGTAAAAGATGCTTCTTCAAAACTTTCATTGTACCAGGGGTTTCTTGGCTTAAAGGATGTCCATGTGGAAGAATTAGCATCAAGAGGAATCAGAGTTTACATGATAAAAGTTGGTGAGAGCAAGATAGAGTTGCTCGAGCCAATGAGTGAGCAATCAGAGATAAGCAAATTCCTTGAAGCAAAAGGTGAAGGAATACATCACATAGCTTTCAATGTCGAAGGAATTGATCAGGCGGTAGAGTTTGCGAAACAAAACGGTTTGCAACCACTCTCAGATGCTCCTAAGCCTGGTGCTGGCGGTGCGAAGGTTTTGTTCCTTCATCCCAAGACAACTGGTGGTGTTTTGATAGAACTCGTTGAAGGCAGTCACTGATGGGGGGATAAAAATGGATGAATTGCTAAGAAAGCTACAACAATTGAATGAAAAGATGGAGCAAGGTGGTGGTACTGAAAAAATAGAGAAGCAACACGCTCAAGGTAAACTCACAGCACGCGAGCGAATCAACCTTCTGGTTGATGAAGGGTCTTTTGTCGAAACCGACAAATTTGTCAAACACAGAGCCACGCTCCTTGGAATGGATAAAGAAGACCTGCCTTGTGACGGTGTTGTCACAGGTATAGGCAAGATCAACGGAAAACCAGCTGCAATCTTTTCACAAGACTTCACTGTTATGGGTGGTTCTTTGGGCGAAATGCATGCAAAAAAGATAATGAAGATAATGGACCTTGCCATGGAACTTGGTATCCCACTCATCGGTATCAATGATTCCGGTGGTGCGAGAATACAAGAAGGTGTAGATTCACTGTATGGTTACGGTGGCATTTTTTATCGAAAT
>JBKBIU010000277.1:0-2196 GCA_046294065.1 Pseudothermotoga sp. | reverse complement strand
AGTTCCTTATCAATTACATCGCTAAGAGAGATACGATGTATCGTATTTACCTTGCTGACCCAAGGTTGCCAGCCAGAAAGGATGTCTTGGAACTTGTAAAGGACAATCCAGATGTTGTTGCTTTCACAATGAGTGCTGGAAATGGAATCCCAATGCCCAATGTGCCACAGATGGGGTTCGTTTGGGGTGCTATGGACGATGCACTGAACCTGGTAGTTAATGGACGTGCAACTCCAGCAGAAGCTGCAAGGAACGCCGTTGAAAGAATAAAGGCTCAAACTCAATAAACTCAAAACCCGGGGTCCACCCCGGGTTTTTCAGCTTCGAGGAGGCAACCAAGAGTGAAAAAGTTGATGAAGCTTTTTCTTTGGTTTCTCTTTCTGCTGTTAAATATTAGCTTCTTCTGGATGACTGCCTTTTTGATTCAAAACAGGTACTATGAACTTGGAATAACCTTTGCTGTGTTAATTTTCTTGATAGACTTTTTTGTATTCAACCCAAAGGGTTACCCTTACAGATACATCATTCCGGCTTTGGTTTTACTGTTCATCCTCGTTCTCTATCCTATTTACTTCACAATCAAAACCGCTTTTACAAATTATGGAACCGGACATTTTATGCCTAAGGAAGAAGCTATAGAACGACTGTTGTATAGCACAAAGTACACCTACATTGTTCCAAGCAACGAAGTTGTTTCTTACCGCGTGTTCATGGCTTACGATGGAATAAATCCAACTGATGATTTCATAATCTTATTCAGCATCGATGATCAGATTTTCATATCTAAAAAACCTGAGCCTGTTAGAAGAAAAGGTAGAGATGTAATACTCAGTGAAGGAATTTTACAGAGAATTGAAAGTGAGACCTTTCTTTATGAAGGACAGCGTTTCAAAATTGTTCCCTGGCCTAGTCTTTTGCAGGAGATCAAACTACTCACTACCGAGGGAAAATCTTATAAACTTTTCTACGCTTTTGATGATCAGCTACTGGATATAAACGCACCTTACTTCAAAACGCGAATTGCACAAACTCACCTGGCGAACACCGATTTCATTGAACCACTTTCAGGTAAGAAATATGCCTTGCGAATTCTTCCTGACGGAAGTTGGGGATTTGTACAAATAGAAAGACTTTATAGATTGGCATACGAAGAAATTTACGAAGATGGGCGCATGAAATTGAAGATGATCTTGGTAAACAATGTTACGAATCAGAAAGTTCAGGAGAAGGACGGAGTCTTCTACGATGTAAACGATAAAGGCGAGGAGGTCTTTCTCGTTGGTTTCATAGATTACATAGGATGGAAGAACTTCATTCGAATAATCACCGATCCAAGAGTCACGGGACCATTCTTGAGCATCTTTGGTTGGACCTTTGCCTGGGCTGCACTCAGTGTGGTTCTTTCTCTATCCGTTGGTCTGCCCTTTGCATTAGTTTTGAACGATCCAAGGTTGAGAGGAAGAAACCTTTACAGGACTCTTTTGATAATTCCGTGGGCTATTCCGGCTTTCATATCAGCCTTGGTCTGGCGCAATGGACTTTTGAACGAAACTTACGGACTTTTCAATAAGTTTTTGTTGCCCCTGTTCAATTTGGATCCCATAAGGTGGTTCAACGACCCATTTTGGGCTCGTGTCGGTGTTTTGCTTGTGAACATCTGGTTGACATTCCCGTACATGATGACGATCTCTTTAGGCGCTTTACAATCCATACCCGTTGAACTCTACGAGGCAGCCACGGTAGATGGTGCTGGTAAACTCAGGCGCTTTTCAAGGATAACCTTTCCACTTTTGATGACGGTAATAGGTCCCCTCTTGGTTAGCAGCTTTGCCTTCAGTTTTAACAATTTTACCATCATCTTTCTTATCACCGCAGGCGGTCCTCCGATTCCCGGTTCAGTAACACCAACGGGTTATACAGATATCCTCATGTCTTACGTCTACAAACTGGCGTTTCAGGCTGGAACTGGTCAAGATTTTGGTTTTGCAAGCGCAATCTCTATCATGATTTTCTTGCTTGTTGGAACCATAAGCTTTTTCAACTTCAAATTTTCTGGTGCCTTTGAAGAGGTGGGCAGGTAATGGTCCAAAGAAGATTTCCAATTCTCACTCATGGAATAATGATACTGTTGATAATCTTAATACTCTTTCCCGTTGTTTGGGTTGTATCCACCTCTATAAGAAGAGACGAAGCAGC
>JBKBIU010000276.1:0-2196 GCA_046294065.1 Pseudothermotoga sp. | reverse complement strand
GCAGATTTTGAAGAGGCAAAGAAGACAGGAAATTGGGATAAGTTCGTTCAAAAAGTCACTTTTAAGCCAGTCATGACAGGTCCTTACAAACTGAAGGAATACGTTGAAGGACAATACATAGTCCTGGAAGCCTTTGATGATTATTACATGGGTCGACCCAACATCGATCAGATAGTGATGAGGATTATTCCAGACAGCGATGTCATCTTTGCATCTGTTCTCAAAGGTGAAATAGACTTTGGGCGTTATACACTCGATCTCAAACAAAGTTTACAGCTCGAAAAAGATAAAGGAGATATCTTCAACGTTTATTTCACTCCCAACGTCGCTTTATGGACAATCAATCTGAATTTCAGAGATCCCGACGATCTTTCAAAGCCACACCCACTATTCTCCGATATAAGAGTCAGACAGGCTATTTTATACGCAATTGATCGTCAACAGATAAACAACGTGGTTTTCTTCGGCAAAGGTCAGATCGTAGACACTTGGATCACCGAAGTACATATGATGAGGGATGCTCTCAAGGGAGACCATATAAAGAAATATCCCTACAATTTGAAGAAAGCAGAAGAACTACTTGCCCAGGCTGGATGGAAAAAGAATAAGCAAGGGTTGCTGGAAAAAGATGGCAAAATCTTTGAGTTCACCCTCATCGCAGGGGCAGGAAGCAGCCAGAACGAATTGATAACTCAGTTGATACAAGGCATGCTAAAGAAGGTTGGAATCTCTGTGAAGATCGAAATGAAACCAGCCCTTGTGATATGGGAAGAAGCCCCGATGGGTAAGTTCGATGCATGGTTGACAGGCTGGGGATACGGTGTCAGTGACGAGGCTTTGAACTATTGGGGTAGTGACATGATACCATCTGAAGCGAACAATTGGGGTGGTACAAACTATACAGGTTGGTCCAATCCAAAGAATGATGAGATACTTACAAAAATGGCAACAGAGATTGATTTTGCAAAGAGGGTAGAACTTTACAAACAGCATTTTGCGCTGTGGACAAACGATCTACCAGTTCTTCCTTTGATATCAGATCCAACGCCACACTTTGCCAAGAAATACATCAAAAGTTTCAATTCCACTTATGATAGTGGTCTTGGCTGGATCATATACAACTGGTACATAGACACAGAACAACGTTGATAAAAGGCTGGGGGTCCTCCCCCGGCTTTGCTTTTAAGGAGGCAGTTAAATGAATTTTGATTACTTAGTCGATCAGATACCTGATTATAGAAGATTTTTCTACGTAGATGAATTTGATGAAAGGACAAATGATCTGGTTAAAAGATTTCCAAAAGTGGTACAAGTCTATGAGGCTGGCAAATCCAGAGATGGCCATTCCATAAAGGTTATCAAAATAGGAAACGGTTCAAAGAATGCGCTCATGTTCGGTTGCCCTCATCCCAATGAACCAATAGGTGCCATGATGCTTGATTTTCTTTGTGAAAAACTTGCCCAGGACGAACAGCTAAGATCTTATTTCGATTATACTTGGTATATCATAAAGGTCATAGACCCAGACGGTACAAAACTGAACGAAGGCTGGTTCTCTAATCCTGAATCCATCAAATCATACGCCGCTAATTTCTACAGGCCGCCAGGACATAAACAAGTAGAATGGACCTTCCCAGTGGACTACAAAACTCTACATTTTCATGATCCACTACCTGAAACACAAGTTCTGATGAAGATAATCGAAGAAAAAAAGCCAGTCTTTATGTACTCTTTGCACAACGCAGGCTTTGGTGGAGTTTATTACTACATATCTGATGATTCACCAAAATTGTACGAAGACTTCCACGCCATACCACGCAGATTCAAGGTACCACTTGCGCTCGGTGAGCCTGAAGTCCCATATTTGAAGATTCTTTCAAAGGCCGTTTATAAACTCTCACCGATAACTGAAGAGTACGATTATCTTGAAAAGCATGCAAAGGTTGATCCTGCACAGATCATAAGGGCTGGCGCCAGTTCCGATGAATATGCCCATCGTGTTGCAAAGACCTATTCTTTAGTGTGCGAGGTCCCATATTATTACGATCCCAGGATTGAAGATATTTCAGAAGCTCAGATCACCAGGAAAGAGGCTAGATTAATATCTTGGGAGAGTTCAGCAAAACAATGTGAATTCATCAAGCAGATCTTTGAAAGATGCAAAGAATACTCGACTGAACAATCTCCATTCTACGA
>JBKBIU010000024.1:0-11586 GCA_046294065.1 Pseudothermotoga sp. | reverse complement strand
CATATGCCTTGGTGGGGCTCAGAAAAAGATATGGGAGCAGCGGATTTATAAACGACGTTAACTCCATCGTTTGCAACTCTCTTCAGTTGATAGGTGTTATCAACTTTTTCTACAATATAGCTCACCGTTTTCTCATATCGATCGATCTTCTCTTTGAAGGTGAATCTAATTCCATCTTTGGAAACATTACCAATCGAAATTGAGCGGAACCAGAAATCCATTCTCAGAAAATCGACAGCCATGAAAAAATCGGTCTCTTTGTCTACTCTATCAACGGTGGTCCTCGCGTGTGTTATCACAGCATTCAAAATAACAGCTGCTATGGAGATGAAGATTAAAGAGACGATCAGATAGATCAAAATTTGAACGCTTATAGATACCACCCCAACATTCTTACCCTGCTCTCAATGACTCATAAACCTCACCATTCAAAATTGCGCATCCAGCTGCACCTCTTATTGTATTATGAACAAGTGCCACAAATCGAAATCTCTTCTGTGAGATCTGTACGAGCCTGCCAACACTGACTGACATACCATTACCCAAATTTCTGTGCAACTTTGGTTGAGGTGATCTCTGTTCAGATAAGTAGATCAAAGGTCTGTCTGGAGCCGTTGGAAGATTCATACCCTTTAGAGGACAGAACTGTTCAAAACTCTTGATAATATCTTCAACACGAATTTGTTGATGTGTTTCTACAAAGACCGAAAGCATATGACCATCTTGAACAGGAACTCTGTTACATTGAGCTTGTATATCAAAGTCAGCAAAGTCGATATGATCAGCTTTGAATTTACCTAAAATCTTCTTTGATTCTGTCATTATTTTCTCTTCTTCATTTTTTATGTAGGGTATAACATTGTCAAGAATGTCTAAAGATGCTACGCCAGGATATCCTGCACCCGAGACGGCTTGCATTGTTACAACATGTACTTGCTGTACGCCAAAACGATCCATTATAGGCTTGAGTGCCATCACAAGACCTATGGTGGAACAGTTGGGGTTTGTAATGATTTTGCCCGATGTCTTCTGATGGTCAATCAAATTCAAATGATCAAGATTCACCTCTGCGATCATTAGAGGAACATTTTCGTCCATTCTGTGACTTGCCGCATTTGAAAAGACAATATAACCAGATTTGACAAATTCATCCTCTATTGGTCCTGCTATATCTGAAGGGAGTGCCGAAAAGACATAATCACAATCAAAGTTCGGTTCACATCTTTGTACTTCCATTTGCCCCACCTTATCGGGGATTGGTGCGTCTAAATGCCATTGCACAACCTGGGAATATCTTTTACCAGCCGAATTATCCGAAGCTGCAAGAACCGATATCTCAAAAAATGGATGATTCCAAAGTAGCTGAATAAATCTCTGCCCAACCAATCCTGTTGCTCCAAGAATAGCAACCTTTTTCATGAGATCACCCTCCCTTACCATAGATGGCTTCCATAAGAGCTCTTGCTGATTGACCTCTACCCATTGTGAAGATATGTATTCCAGGGGCACCGAAGGAAAGCAACTTTTCTGCAAGTTTTGCCATGTATCTGGTTCCAATTTCAAATTCCTCCTTTGATGTCCGAGCCTCTTGCATTTGCACCAAAAACGACTGAGGAATGTTGACAAAAAACTTCTTTGGAATACTGTAAATCGATTTCAAATTCACGATAGGTTTTATCCCAGGTATGATAGGAACGTTTATACCCCATTGGCGAGCCAGCTCCAAAAAATTCTTGTATACCTCGAAATCAAAAACCATTTGCGTGATAATATAATCCGCACCTGAATCTATCTTTTCTTTCAGATGCTTCAAATCCTCCTGCATATTCGGAGATTCAAAGTGTTTCTCTGGATACCCAGCGACACCTATGCAAAAATTCGTGGGTTGGGCATTTTCACAAGGGTATAGATATTCTCCGTGATTCATCTTTGAAATCTGCTTTACCAGCTCTGCAGCATGTTTGTAAGTGTCCTTTTCGTCAAAATCCGATTCGTCCTCATATTCGCCGCGAACGACAAACACATTTTCAACGCCTATAAGGTGAAGATCTATCAGCATATCTTCTATCTCATATTTGTTCATTCCAAAACAAAGTACATGCGGCACAACATTTATTTTGTATCTATTCATTAGAACTGCCGTTAGTCCAACAGTTCCAGGTCTTTTGACCTTGGGAACTTTGATTATTCTGTCCGGCAACTCAATATAAGTCATCTCTGGAGCATGTCTGGTGATGTTCACAAAATCTATTGAAAAGATCATCAGACTATCTAAGACACGGTATATTTCATCGATACTCTGCCCTCTGTTGGGAGGCAGGATTTCAATCGAAAGAATTTGTGATTCTTTTATTCTTTCAGTCACTCTCATTATCATCACCCATCTTTTGTGTGATGAACACCAACTCGTGCTCACCCACTAAACCAAGTTTATCTCCATAAACGATCAAAGCCGTCTTTACATATTCGTTCAGAGCCTTTTCAAGCAACATTTCTATGTCTTCTTCGGTCTTCACCATATTGCAGTAAGCAGTTGCAAAGGCATCGGCAACGGTGGCATTCTCACAAACAACAGTCACTGCATCAGCTCTTCCAAAGCTGATCGAGTGTCCCACGGTACCTGAAGAGGTACAAACTCCCCAAGTACCTGCCGGTAACCTCAGACCAACTTTTTGTGACAGTGAAGAATTTCCTGCGTAGACACAAACGGTCACAGGTTCTTTATTCTTTATGAATATATCTCCACCGTTTTCCACAAGTACCTCAGAACAGCTGAAATTTTCAATCAAGAATTCTCCCACCTCGTCTGCAAAGACTCCAGCCACCGCTGCCATTGGACCAACATGGGCATATTCTGCAGCCTGCGCCATCTTTATTACGGTCTTCGGGCTTTGGGAAGAGACCCTCACGGGTTGGAAAGACAAGAGAAAATCTTTGTTTCTAACCACATAATCACGCAATTGCTCATGTAGCTGAACAACAAGTTTGTATGTTGCATCCACCATTTGTTCTTCAAATCTATCCACACCGATCCAAAGATCCGTCTCCATATAGGAGATGTTAAAACCCTTGAATCGCCCTTTATGCAAATTTCTATAAAATCTATCCATTTGGTGGTAATTTCACCCCCACTGGGCACGCATCAGCACATGCTCCGCACATCACACATTTTTCTGCACTGAATACAAATTTGCCATCGACCAGCACCAAGGCATCAAAGGAACAAAGACTCACACACAAACCACAATCGACACAGGTTGGTTCCTTGGTTTTGAATGCTTCCCCTTCGGTCTTTTCAACGAGTCCTTTAACAGTATGTTCATCATGAAACAATTTCACAGGTTGAGTGAGTAAGAATTTTCCTTCACTTATCCACTCTTTCAAAACCCAAGCTATTTCTCGAGCCATCGGAAGACTGGATATGGAGGAAGTCTTGACCTTCCTTCCGTTTATGTCAATCCACCCAGATCTCAATTGTGAATAATTGACCCGGCCGATGATAGGTCTTCCTGGTTTACCATAATCTCTCAATTCTGTCTCAATCTCTTGGTTTGATCTAGATACATGGTAAGCGATTTCTTCATTTAGGACAGGTATAGGGACTCCTATACCTACAAATAGTGTCACACCATAATTTTTGAAGTATGCTGCTCTCAAGTATCTTGGATTCATCTTTTTAGCGTCGCCGATTACTGCAAGAGTCCTTGCTGCACTGATAGGAATTTCATGTTCGTTCACCTTCACATTGTTTCTAAATTGAGTTCCAGTCCAGACTACATAGCCCTCGGCACCACACAAGAATATCCTTGTTCCAAGACCTATTGTGAGCATCTTTGGATCTTTCAAAAGTGGACTCAGCTCACCAGAAGTTGAATAGGTCACATTACCATAATTTGGGAGCAACTTACCCATGTAGGTGTAGATGGTCTTGTCAGAACTGTTTGTGGCAGCTGCATAGTTCTGATAGGCATTTCTGGGATTGAAAAGGAAGAAGTCATTTATCATATCTTTGTTTACGTACCCTTCGAAGTACTTTCGTGGGTAACAGTCGGTACCTTTACCAGATGTTCTCAAGTACAAATCCTTTCCACTGATCAGAGCTTCAATTATGTGTGCTCCACCAAAACTTTTGTCATCCTTGGACTCCTGCGTTGCGCCTATATACCCATCAACTGCAGCAAGACCTCCATAGACCTCAACTCCTGACAAATCAATGGATTCCATTCTCATGGGTGGAGTTGTGTGACCAAAGTTTATGAATGCACCACTTGAACACATGGGGGCAAAAGTTGCGGTAGTAACAACGTCCACCGTTTGAGCAATCTGCTCAGGACTAGACTCTCTTGCCAGTCTTACTACTTCCTCCGCAGTCAAGATCACTGCTTTTTTGTTCTTAATCTTTTCATTGATCTGTTCAATTGTTTTCATCATTCTCAACCTCCTGAAAAAACTCTTCATGAATGGCACGCAGCGCTTTGTCTCTATCAGTCAACTTTACTATGAAATAGATAGTTACCTCAGAAGCACCTGCCGAAATCATTTCAACGTTTATATTCTTTTTCGAAACGGCTGTGAAAATTCTGGCAGCGATACCGTGTTTTCTTAAAAGTCCATCTCCAACAGCAGCTATGAGCGATATCTCTGTTTTGTACTGAATGTCTTCTACCTCCGCAATCTTCATCTTTTTGGTTATTTTCTGGCATTTGTCCAGATCCTGTTTTGAAATGAGAACATTTATACTAGTCTGAGAAGTAACAACAGATTTAATGTTCACGCCTTCATTACCCAGAGCGGATGCTATCTGACCAAGCAACCCCGGAACACGTCCCACGTTGGTACCTTTGAACTGTATTACGGCAATGTCGTCGGTAAAGGATATACTCTTTATTATAGTTTTTGCAACAGAATCGTTGAAACAAATGACTGTGTCTGGCTTATCGATCGACTCAAAGTGGTTTATATTGAATATGTACAAGGGAATATTCTTCTTGCGTACAGGATCGACGGACGCATGATGCAGAATTTTGGCACCAAAGTAAGAGAGCTCGGCAGCCTCATCATAGTTCAGTCTCCTAACTGGTTTGACCTCATCAACATATTTTGGATCACAAGTCATGAAACCCGACACATCTTTGTACAGATCGACCCTTTTTGCATCTACACAGTATGCAATCGATGTAGCAGAATAATCACTTCCACCACGTCCAAGGATGGTTACCTGACCCTCGTGAATACCATAGAATCCCGGCACTACATAGTTCTTATTTTGATCGAAGAATTTCTTGAGGTTGCCTTCTGAGTTGATCAAGTCTACAGAAGCGTTCTTGAACTTACCATCTGTCACCATGCCAAATTGCTCGGGAAGTGCTTCTGTGCAAGGAATATTATTCTTGTTCAAATAATAAGTCAAAAGGAGTGAGGAACACCTTTCACCGTGACTCACAATTTGATCATATACAAAATCAGGGACTTTACCTATCAACTTTGTACCCAACAAGAGTTCTCTTATTTGGTACACTCTTTCCTTGAGCTGAAGATTTTCTTCATTTAGAAAACTTTGGTATGTCCAATAAAGCTCTTCAAGAAATTCGTCTACATCGAGATCATTTATATTGTTCAAGGCATTTATAAGTTTGTTCGTAACACCATTGACTGCGGAAACGACTACAATGAAAGGCTCCCTATACATGCTGATAACTTTTAATATTTTTTCAAGATCTGTCTTGTTTCTCAGATTGGACCCACCGAATTTGAGGACAACCATTCATCGGGCACCTCCTTTCACAAATCTCTTGCATAACTCCAGTGCTTGTACTGCATCTTTAGCATAGATGACACCAAACCGATCAGCCAGCTGCTGATTCATTGAAGCACCGCCAGCAATTAGAAAGACCTCAATTTGCTGTGTTCTCAACAAGTCTGCAACCTCTTTCACTTGACCAACGGTTGTAGTCATCATGGCAGAAAGGCCAACTATATCAGGTTTATACGCCATGCATTCCTGCAAGATCTTCTGGGCTGGTACGTCCTTCCCCAGATCGTAGACTTCAAAACCCCCACTCCTCAAGACCGTTGCAACTATCTTCTTACCAATGTCATGTATATCTCCTTGTACAGTTGCAAGGAGTACTTTTCCAAGTCTTATCCTCGATTCACCCAGTAAATTGTTCAAATAATCGAAAGCAGGTTGGACCGTCTCGGCCGCTAAGATTAAATGTGGCAAGTAAATAGTCCCATTCGCATAAAGCATACCGATTTTTTTCATAGCCTCCGCAAGAACTTGCTGGCTTATGTATAAAGGATCATGTTGCTTTAGAAGCTCTTGAACTGTGTTCATCAGCTGCTCCTTCTGCCCTTTGATTATCTGATCAACTAAAGGATCATGTGAAAGATTTTCGACCCTCACAAGCTCTTTTCCTTGAAGGGAAAGAGTACCTCGCAGAACACCCATCGTGAGAACTTCCTTAGAGTTTAGTATGGCAGCGTTCAAACCGTTTTCAATACATAGAGCCAAAAAGGCGGCGTTTATATTTTCTCTGTTGGGCATACCAAAACTCAGATTTGACAAGCCAATTGAAGTTTTCAACCCCGCTTTACTGATGAGGTGTATCGTTTGCAGGGTCACATGATAGTCATTCTTTGCCCCCACCGGTAGAACGAGTGGATCAAAGTAAATTCGATCAAGCTCAATGTTGTGCTCTTCAAGAATCTTCACGGCCTTTAATACTGACTGAAACCTTTCTTCTGCAGTTTTGGGAATATCCTTTTCCATAGCAAGTACTATCAGCAGTCCACCATATCGTTTTAAAAGTTTTATCCTTTCCACTAAATGATCTTCTCTTGCAAAAGCAGAGTTAATTAGACCCCTTCCAACGTACTCTTTCATCGCGGCATTCAAGAAACTGAGGTTTTGTACATCGAATGAAACTGGCAGGCACGAGTATTTATCAAGCTGTATGATTGCTTGCTGAAAATGCTCTTCACTCAAGAGCTTCTCTATGCCAAAATTAACGTCTATTGCCATGCAACCTTCCTCTTCTTGTTCGCGGGCGAGGGACAAGAGGCCAGAAAAATCTTTCTGTTGAATCTGATTTTGAAGTTTTTTCCTCCCACTTGCATTTATTCTTTCTCCTATGATTAGAAAAGTATCTATTGGTTTTAAAATGGTCCTTGAAGAAAGACATTGCGTAATGATTGTTTCTCTTTTTCTTGGTTTCTGTGTTCTTAGATACTTGGTCATGAACTTTATATGCTCTGGACCTGTACCACAGCATCCTCCAACAATATTGGCACCTAGTTCTACAAAGTCTGCCATGTAAATTGCGAATTCCTCAGGCGTTGTTCTGTAAGAGAGTCTTCCATTTTCTAAAAAAGGTTTACCCGCATTTGGCTCAACGCTGAGTGGTTTTTTACAATACTTAGCTAACCTTGCGAAAACCGAGAGCATCTGTCTTGGCTCAAGGGAACAGTTAATACCTACTACATCTACATCAAGATCGTTCATGAGCGTGGCAAAGATCTCTACAGAAGTACCCGTCACCGATTTGCCATCTTCTTCAAAGGTCATGTGCGCAATCAATGGAATATCATCTGACAGATCTCTCACCGCAAGAACGGCGGCTTTCAGCTCCTTCAGATCGGACATTGTTTCTATGATGATTCCATCTACTCCTGCGCTCATCAAAATTGCAATTTGTTCTTTAAAGATTTCATAAGCTTCATCAAAGCTGATTTCACCAAGAGGTTGAACAAAGCCACCAGTTGAAGATATATCCCCAAAGACAAGTCTTCCTTGACACACCGATCTTGCGATTTTTACTGCCTTGACGTTTATCTTCTCCAAATCCGATTCAAAACCATGAGCCCTCAATTTCATTCTGTTCGCACTGAAAGTATTTGTAAGTAAAATGTCCGCACCGGCTAGAATGTAATCTTTTTGAAGTTCTTCAACAGCCCTGGGCTCATTTACATTGAGTAATTCTATCAATCCCCTGTGGCCTCTTTTGAAAAATTCAGTACCATAGGCGCCATCGAGGAATAAGATCCTTTCTTTCAGCATCTGCAAAAACTCATTTCTGGTCATCAAACCACCCCACCATGCAAGTTGTGGTTTTTCTCGGAATCATGACACCACTTTCCAATACAGTTACTTGATCAACTTTTAAAAATTCTTTCACTATGTATCTATTGACCCTCAAATCAACACTTCCATATCCTGGGGAAAAGCGCATCGTTCCCTTGCCAAATCTTTCTCTGAGCATGAGATGGAATCTTTCATTGAGAGTTTCAAGTGCTTCAGATGCCCATGAGTCAACTATGAAACCATCAAAGGTGTTACCCTTCTCAATTAATTGTGATATCAATTCATCTATCTTCGAGCCAAGTGTAGAAAGAAATATCGTCATTCTCTTGACAGAGCCAAAAGTTGTAGGTATGGCCTCTTTAGGCAACAGAGAAATATCACAAGTGCTGTAATACACGATGGGTTCTATTTTTTCAAGCGCCATCAAAAACAGTTCATTCACACGATGTATGAAATCTTCGTCAATTCTACCGTATCTTGCCCCCGCTCTTGCTAAGAAAATCCTCTTGTCTGGCATGCAATCGACTTTGTCTGGATGAAAAATCTCGATCACTTATCTCCCTCCATGGATAATTTTTCTTAAAAAAAGGGCGTTTCCAAAATGGAAACGCCCCTGACAATTCTCCAAGCGAGATTAAAAGCCTGGAGAACCTCCAGGGGCATAGATGCACATTATCATAGCCATCACGTTTTTTTCAAAATGATACGTACGGGAATTTCTCACCAAAAAACCTCCAATTTTGTTTTTTCTTATTATATCTATCGAAAAATTACACTTTTATTTTTGGAAGGTAAAGAATGATGTGTCACAGATGTTAATTATCGATCGTCATTCTTTGGACTCTGCAGAAGATTTTTTCTTTCCCTTAGTTGTTTTGAAAAGGTCTTAATGCAATAATCATCGAAGAGGTGATAGGGATTGAGTAATTTTCTCTTTTTAGGACTGGAATACATCGCTTCCTGTTCGATAGTGTTATTTTCAATACGATTCTTGAAAAAAGACGGACTGTATGTGGCTCTTGCAACGTTGATAATCGCATCTAATCTGGGGGTGGCAAAACTTTTTGATCTTTTAAATTTTGAGGTGACAGCAGCAAATATGAGCATGGGAATGGCCTTTGCTGTTTATTCGATCATCACAGAAATCTATGGACAAAAAGAAGGACGAAAGGCTGTCTGGACAGGTTTTTTTGCCCAGTTTTCCTTCGTGTTGCTTGGACTCGTCTATGTAGGTTATAATCCTTCTACAAATGATGTGGCACAGAGCTATCTTTCTAATGTCTTTGCCTTTACCCCAAGAATAGCTCTTGCCAGTTGGGCTGCTTATATTCTTTCAGGGTATTTCGCCGTTTGGATACATGAGAAATTAAAACTTAGAACAAAACTGTGGATGAGAAACAACATTGCAACGAAATTGGGACAAATTCTGGATAATACCATTTTTGTAACTGTGGCATTCACGGGGATATATGATCTAAAGACGCTAATGAACATATACCTTACGACCACAATCATTGAATTTGCACTTGATTATGTTGATACATGGGTTGTTTATGTTGGGGTCGGAATGCTGAAAAAAGGAACACTCTTGGACAAAAACTGAGTATCCTATTTTGGAGGTGATACAGTGAGAGAAGAGACACTTTCAAAGGAAAGTCTTTGGTACAGAGTTTTGGGAACAGTGACCTTCACAGTCCTAACTGGCATTGCAGCCCAGATAAGAATTCCACTTCCTTTCAGCCCAGTTCCCGTGACTGGACAAACCTTCGTAGTGCTATTGGCGCCATTGCTGATCGACAGGTTGGCTGTGCTCAGTCAGATACTCTATGTGCTGTTGGGTGTATTTGGTATTCCTTGGTTTTCAGGAAATAATTCTGGCTTTCATGCGCTGGTTGGTCCAACGGGTGGTTATCTCATAGGTTTCATCTTTGCATCACTCTTTTTGAGCCGAATTTTCAAGTCGGCTGAAGGCAAAATGTTAAAAATTATGATGGTACTCTGCATTGCCAACTTTGGGATCATATACAGCTTTGGTTTGTTGCAGCTCTATCTGTGGTTTTTAATCAAAGGCGTTCAGTTGAGCTTCCCAAAGTTACTCTCTATGGGGTTTTTACCATTCATTCCAGGGGATTTGGTGAAAATCTTCTTAGTCAGCGGGGCTTATTCTGTCCTCAAGAAATTTGTGAGGTGAACCCCACAGAGGGGTTCACTCTTCTACCGGCTCGAAATCCTCCTTAGAAGCACCGCAGACCGGGCAAACCCAATCATCTGGAAGATCTTCAAAAGGTGTTCCTGCTGGAATATCGTTGTCAGGATCTCCTTCAGCTGGATCATAAACATACCCACAAATTATGCACCTGTACTTTTGCATCTTCATTCCCCCTCCAAAGATAAACTGAACGAATAATTGAAAAACTCTACTGCCTTTGCCCTAGCGAAATACTTTCACTCGACAACAAGCACTCCATGTCTCCAATCAAAGATGTGTCTGAGAAAGGATTTCCTACCGAAATTGTACCACATTCAAAGTTTAATTGTAGCTACATGTAAACAGAAATTTTGAAAAGAACTTTCGATTTAGATTAATCACTCCATGTATGACCAATTTTTTTGAATAACTTTGGTACAACAATTTTATCATCTTCCTGCACATCTCACAACTTTGATCTTTTCAAAATCAACCTTTGGCTTTATACTCTAATTGGTGGTGAAAATGCAAATAGACAAAATCACCGAAGATGTCTTCAAACCCGACTATGCGAAGCTGTCCCTTGTGAATGTGTCAAATTCAATCTTGGCTCATTTTGGTTGCCGGACTCTTCACCCTGTCTATCCCTTTGAAGAATGGATACCAGGTTTGTTCGACAACATAAACAAGGTCATCATCTTTCTCATAGATGCACTTGGTCTACATAGTTTGCAGAAAGTTCTTCGCAAAGAGGATTTTTTTGATCAAAAGAATATTCTGTACGCAACCTCTGTTTTTCCAACAACAACGAGTGCTTCTATTTCCTCTTTACTAACTGCAGCTACCCCTATCGAACATGGTATCTTAGGTTATATTTTGTATCTAAAGGAACTTGGTGCCCTGGTCAACATGATAGAACTGTCCTCACCAACACTTGGTAAGGTATCATCAAACTTTGCATCGAAAGAGATTCTCTTGAGTGAAACCATTTTTGAAAAGATCCTCCCAGCTGGCGTTAGAGGATGCGTACTAACCTCGAAGAATATACGTGGCTCTGGTTTTTCAAATTTAATCCATACAGGTGCTTCGATCAAAAGTTATCAAAGCTTTGGGGATTTGTTCTTCAAACTCAAAGAAATTCTTCAAGAAGATGGCAAAGTCTTTGGATTTGTTTACTGGGGATTGCTTGACTCAATTGGGCATAAAATGGGTGTAGATTCAGAAGCCTTTGAGAACGAACTCTACTGGCTTTTGAAAATGATTCAAAAGCAGGTTATTCCATTCATAGAGAATGATACTTTATTAATAATTATGA
>JBKBIU010000275.1:0-2208 GCA_046294065.1 Pseudothermotoga sp. | reverse complement strand
ATCGTGTTCACCGGCACGTGCAGCTTCAATTGCAGCATTGAGTGCCAAGAGATTTGTTTGTTCAGATATCTGTTCGATGGTTTGGACCATTTGCCTGATACCAATTGAGATATTTGACAGATCATCCATAGTCTTTACCAAGTCTGTAAGTCTTTCCTTCGCAAGAAGGTTTTCCTTCGACAAGTCATTCATCCGCTCTCTCAATTGTGAAACGTCCAGCTCAATCTGCTCGAATTTTGCGTACATTTTTTCAGAATTTTGGCCTACTACTCTAGCCAAACTTGCTATTTCGCCCGCCCCAGATGAGGTTTCTTCAAGAGCTGCAGTAAGGGACTGAATCAGCTCGGAGATTCTTCTTACCCTTTTTGTGGTTAGTTCAGACATCTCATTCATTTGTCTTGATATAGTTGTTAAATTCTCAGCGTCATCGCGAAGACCTTGAGAGGATAGGAAAAGTTCCCTGAACAAGTTAACAATTTCACTGTCTTCTGCCTCTTGAACAACTGTGCTTGATTTTTTCACAAAGAAAGTTCTCAGTGTGAACACAAAAGTCATGAAGATTATCGATGCCAAAGTAACGATATTCCAGTAAGGTAATCTCAGAAACGAGAAAACTAAGGCACAGATTCCAACAAAAGCTCCTAAATAGACCATCTTACATCCTCCTTGCTTAGGCATGATCACACTCTAAAAATCAACAATTATAAACGGTTAACACCATTTTTCTTTCATGCAATCTGAGCATCCTCCAAGATCAAATAGAAAAACTCTTCAAAGAGAATAAGTCATTACCTTCACTATCTATGGCAACTATAAGTGGAAAGTCGACAACATCTATTCTGTAAACAGCTTCAGGTCCCAAGTTTTCAAAGGCTATCAATTCGATCTTTTTCACGTGCTCTGATAGCGCAGCTGCAGCACCGCTGGGCGCAACAAAGTAGACTCGCTTGTACATTTGACAAAGATCCTTTGCAAGCGCACTTCTTTTACCTTTGCCAACGGTTGCGAGAACACCAAGCTCGAAAAGCATTTTCAGATACCTATCCATTCTCTCACTCGTCGTAGGACCTATACCAACCCTATCGTTGAGTGGTTTCGTAGGTCCAGCATAGAACACTATCTGGTCGGATAGATCAAAAGGCAATCTTTCTTTCTGCTCAAGCAGATCTTGAATTCTTCTTTGGGCGGCATCTCTCATGATCAAAAATGATCCAGAATAATCGAGTCTTTCAGAGATTTTCAGTTCTCTCAGGTTCAAAATCTACAACTCCCTTCCTGCACAGGTAACAATCTACGGATATTGCTAAAGGCAGATTGGCAATATGTGTTGGAGCGTGTTCTATATGAACAGAATAAACCGTTATTGAAGAAAACAACCCCTGAAAACCGATCTTCAGCTCATTGAGTCTTTCTGTAATAACTTTCTCAAGCTCTGCATAACGTGGATCTGCATTTTTTTCATCCACTTGCCTTGTCAACGCGAGTTTCGAAAGAATCAAGGCTTTATCAGAGCTTCCTCCTATCCCAACTCCCACATTCAATGGGGGACATCCTTTCGCACCATGTTCCTTGATGTGACCGACTATTACATCAACAATTTCATCCGTTCTCGCTGAAGGATTCAACATAAACAACCTTGTCAGATTCTCACTTCCGCCGCCTTTTACAAGAAAACGTATCTGCACATTCTCCCTATCAGTAATAAAGGTATGAACAACGGCTGGAGTGTTGTCAAAGGTGTTTTTCCTTTCGAAAATTGGATCTTTCACAACAGAATATCTGAAAGGATTTTTCATATATACTTGCCTGACGACTTCGTTGAGAGTGTCCTCTAAAGGTTGTGTAAACACAACGTTGTAACCTACAAATACGAAGAACTCCACCATCCCTGTGTCTTGACAGAGGGGTAGTCCTGTCTGCTGCGCGACAATGATATTTCTTTTCAAAACGTCACTGAAGGGACCATTGTATTCTTCAATTTGTTTCTTAACAAATTTATCCACAGATGTATTTGCACGAAGCAACTCTTGGGCCAACTTTTCTTGAATCTTATTGCAATCTACAAATAATATTCTCATTCTTTTCCTCCTATGTGGATTAGTACAATTAAAATGATACAATAATCTTTGGAAAAGTGGAAGGAGGTTCGCAAGTTATGAGGATAATTAAAGCTCCCCGAGGTCCCCTAATAACATGTAAAAGCTGGCA
>JBKBIU010000274.1:0-2214 GCA_046294065.1 Pseudothermotoga sp. | reverse complement strand
AATGAAAGTGAAATATGAAGATCTCGTCTATAAATGTCCATATTTACCGGATTTTTCCACGAGTGCTGAACTTGAATCAACAGAAAGTTTCATAGGTCAAGAGAGGGCTAAGAAGGCTATTGAAGGAGCATTGAGAATAAGTGAGAAGGGGTTCAATGTTTTTGTTGTAGGTGTGCCCGGAACAGGTAGGAGGAGTTTTATCACATCATATCTTGAAAAACAAGCCATGAAAATGGCAAGACCTAAAGACTGGGTGTATGTTTACAACTTTTCGAATCCTTCTGAACCAAAGGCAATTTCACTCGATCCTGGAAGAGGCTCACAACTCAAAGTGGATATGCAAAAACTATCAGAAGAAGTAATAGAATCTATTGAAAAGATATTTGAAAGCGAAGATTATGCGGCAAAAAAATCTGAACTAGAAGATGACTACATGAACAAAAAGACTCAGTTGTGGGAGGAACTACAGCAAAAGGCCAAGGAACTTGGTTTCTCGGTGCAACTCACTCCAACAGGAGTTGTGAGTGTTCCTATCTATGAAGGGAAACCTGTCACCCAAGAGATACTCGATTCTCTACCTGAGGATGTAAAACAAACCTTCAATGAAAATAGCAGAAAACTTAAACATATCATTGAGGGCACTCTATACAAATCGAGAAAACTTGATAGAGAGTTCAAGGAAAAACTCAAAGAACTGGATAGGTATGCCGCACTCTTTACCATAGGCGCACTCTTTGATGAGATGCGAAAGCAGTATGAATCAAACTACGATGTGGTTCAGTACTTGACAGACGTTGAAAACGATATACTTAACAACTTAGCGGACTTGAGGAGTGAAGAAGCGGAGTTGCGACAGCTTTACAAGAAAAGATATTCCGTGAACTTGATAGTGGATAATTCACACACGTTAGGTGCGCCGGTAGTTTATGAGAGGAATCCAACCTACTCCAATCTTGCAGGGAAGGTGGAATATTACAGTAAAGGTGGTATGTTGTTTACAGACTTCACGTTTATAAAGGCGGGCGCGCTGCACAAAGCAAATGGTGGTTTTCTCATACTTGAGGCTGAAAGTCTGCTCAGAAACCCATATGCATGGGAGTATCTCAAAAGGGCTTTACTTTCCGAAGAGATCACCATCGAGAATTTGGAAAGCGCTCTTGGGTTTTCAAATGTAGTCTCTCTTAAACCCCAACCTATACCGTTGAATGTTAAGGTCTTCCTTATCTCTTCCCCCAGACTATACTACTTGATGTATACGTACGATGAAGATGTGAGAAAACTTTTCAGAATAAAGAGCGAATTTGACTGGGAATT
The DNA here is from genome assembly GCA_046294065.1 of Pseudothermotoga sp. Taxonomy (GTDB): domain Bacteria; phylum Thermotogota; class Thermotogae; order Thermotogales; family DSM-5069; genus Pseudothermotoga_B. The sequence goes on along the minus strand of JBKBIU010000274.1, from coordinate 900 downwards.
GGTAGCTGATGAAGAGAATGTCAAGAAGTATCTTGGTTTTATTTCATCGACGTGTTGCAAATATCAACTATCCCATTTAGACAAAAAAGCAATCGAGAAAGTGCTTTGGTATTCTTCAAGACTTGCCGCAGATAGAGGAAAACTTTCGGTACGATTTGGAGAAATAAGTGGACTGATAAGAGAATCTTGCAGTGTGGCTTCGCAACGGAATGAAAAAGTTGTGCGTGAAGAGGATGTGGAAAGAGCTATAGAACAGATGGAGGAGAGAGTAAACCTGATACAGATCAAATATGATTCTCAAATAAAATCATACGATTTGATGGTTGAAACAACAGGGAAGAAGATCGGGCAAGTTAACGGTCTGACTGTCTTGGACCTTGCTGACCATACCTTTGGAATCCCTGTGAAGATTACAGCCAAAACTCATCTTGGTAAACCAGGTGTTGTCGATATCCAAAGAGAATCAGATCTGAGTGGTAAGATTCATAGCAAAGCCGTTTTGACCATAGAAGGATTCTTTGGTGAGCGTTATGCCCAACAGATTCCACTATCAATAAGTGCTTCGGTGAGTTTCGAGCAAGTATACAGCATCGTTGAAGGGGACAGCGCGTCTGTGGCTGAGGTTGTAGCACTCATAAGCGCACTAGCTAAGATACCGGTCAACCAAGAAATTGCTGTGACTGGTTCCATGAACCAGCATGGAGAAGTACAGCCAGTTGGTGGAGTCACCGAGAAGGTCGAGGGTTTCCATAGAGCCTGCAAACTTCGAGGTTTAACGGGAAATCAGGGTGTTATCATACCAAAAACGAATCTAAAAAATCTTATACTGAAAGAGGATGTTCTAAAGGATATAAAAAGTGGATTGTTCCATATCTGGGCAATCGAAAACATAGACGAAGC
>JBKBIU010000023.1:0-11689 GCA_046294065.1 Pseudothermotoga sp. | reverse complement strand
CGGTCCTAAGGGAGTCAGAGAGTACAAATCCAAAGAACCGTACCCATCTACACGCATGGGCACGGTTGCACTTTTGAGAAATACTTTGTATGATGTGAAAAGATGGATGGAAAATCCACAGGTTAATGACAAAACTAAAGAATTTCAGTATCACTATATATCAAAGGTCCTCAACAAAGAAATGATAGCAAAGATTCATCTTTCTACCTCCCCTGATGAAATAATCGCTGTCCTAGAACTTATAAAAGAGTTTGATCTTCATGCCACGATCGACCACGTTTTCGCAGGAGATTTACTCATAGAACAGATAAAGCAAGCCAATGTACCAGTAGTTTATGGTCCTGTGATGCTTTCAAAACTTTATTCGGCTTTCAGGTACGTTAACGATCAAATACCAGTGAAACTCTGCAAGGCAGGAGTCCTTGTGGCATTGATGACAGACCATCCTGTCATCGCCCAGAAACATTTGAGGTTGCTTGGTAGTGTAGTTGTCAGAAATGGTCTTTCGTACGATGAAGCACTGAAGATGATCACTGTCAATCCAGCGAAGATGCTCAAGGTTGACGATAAAGTTGGAAGTATCTGTCCTGGCAAAGATGGCGATATAGTTGTTTCAAGTGATCATCCTTTGAAATTGGATTCACAAATCGAGATCGTAATCGTTGATGGGGAAATCGTATTCTGTCGTTCAAACTACATCTAAGGGAGGTGTTCTTATGGTGAAGAAGTTGTTCACTTTGGTATTCTTGGTAACCTGTATGCTGCTGGTGATCGCCGCTCAATCGCCCAAAAAGGGTGGAACTTTGGTCATTGCTCACTGGGGCGACCCAATCTCTTTCAATCCGAATGCAAAAATCGACGATGCAGGTAATGGAATTTATGGTTGTATCTTCAGCAAGCTTGTCGCTTTAGATGCTGACTACAATGTAATACCCGATCTTGCAGAACGTTGGGAAGTCTCCGCCGATGGCCTCACCTATACCTTCTATCTTAGAAAAGGTGTAAGATGGCATGATGGCAAACCCTGTACGGCAGAGGATGTTGTCTGGAGTTATACTCAGATCAAAGCTCATCCAGAAGCACCGGCTTCAAAGCACTTTGAGAAAGTGGTATCGATCGAAGCAAAGGATGAGTACACAGTAGTTATCAAAATGAGCCAGCCACAGGCACCCTTTATTGGATTTTTGGCTTGGTATGGCACATGGGTAATGCCAAAACACATATACGATATAACTAAAGATGGAAGCCCCGTAGATTGGATAGACAATCCCGCGAATCAGAAACCAGTAGGAACAGGACCCTTCAAATTCGTCGAGTGGGTAAAGGGTAGTCATGTGATTTTGCAGAAAAATCCAGAATATTTCATGGGAGAACCTTACCTTGATAAGATTGTTTTCAGAATCATACCAGATCAAGATACCGCGCAACAAGCATTTCTGACTGGTGAGGTCGATGTGAATGGCAATGTGAGTAACGTGCATATACCCATCTACCAAAAGATGCCAGATGTTGTTGTTCTTCAAAAGCCTGCTCCAAGTAGGTATTACATGGGATTCAACGTGGCACGAAGGCCATCACCTTTTAACGACCCAAAGGTGCGATTTGCAGCGGCCTATGCGCTTAACAGGCAAGAGATCTTTGATAAAGCTATTAAGTACGGTTCTGTGAGTGATGGGTTTTACACACCAGGTATCCCGTGGGCATACAATTCTAATGCAAAAGCGCCAGGTCAGGATCTAAAGATGGCTGAAAAGTTGTTGGACGAGGCAGGATATCCAAGAGGCAAAGACGGTTACAGGTTTGAGGTGACTTTGGTTTACTTCCAAGGACAGGTTTGGAGAGATATGGCAACGATCATAAAGGAGCAACTCGATAAAGTCGGCATAAAGGTTAAACTGGAAGAATATGAGATAGCTGCCTATATAGAAAAGTGTTTGAAAGCTGGAGACTTTGATCTGACGGTTCTTAATGGTTTTCAAGGGCCAGATCCAGACAATTTGAAGCTCAGAGTAGGTACAGGTGGCGACATAAATGTGATGGGTTATTCTTCAAAGGAAGTTGATGAATTACTTGATAAAGGTGCAACTGTGGTAGATCAGAGTAAGAGAAAAGAATACTACTTCAAAGTCCAAGAGATACTTGCACAAGACTTGCCGTTTTATCCTATTGGAGAAGTTGCTGCCAACTACGTACACAAAAAGTACGTGAAAGATATGCCATATCAGCTCACTGGAAAAATAGCACTCAACAACTACGCAAAAACCTGGTTGGATAAATAATAAGTTGCCACCCACGATCGTGGGTGGCTTTCATATTGAAGGAGAGTGTATTTCCACATGGATCATTTTGCGCGTTATTTGGTAAGAAGAATCTTCTCTGCAGTGATGCTGGTTTTCTTAGTCTTGACCTTGAATTTTTTCATCATACATCTCGCACCGGGTGACCCTGTCACAATAATGGTAGGACTTGAGAATCCATCCAAGCAGATGATAGAAGCCCTCAAGAGAAGGTATGGGCTCGATCAACCGATTATCGTTCAATATTTAAGGTACATGGGGAATTTACTAAGGGGAGATTTTGGTTATTCTTACGTGTACGATCAACCAAGCTGGAAGATGATAAAGCAAAGGATTGGTCCAACTCTTATATTAACAATAACAAGCAGTGTGATTGCTTTTCTTATAGGTACTTATCTTGCGATATTTGTGAGTAAATCCTACAAATTACGCAACGATACGATTGTATCAATTATTTCTTATATATTGTATGCAACACCATCTTTTTGGCTTGGTCTGATCATGATTCTTGTCTTTTCTGCAAAACTGAGATGGTTTCCGACCTCAGGTATGTTCAATCTGAGAGAATCTTACGAAGGTTTACGCAAATTCTTTGATTTGTTGCATCACATGATCTTACCTGCAACGACCCTGATCTTAGTGCAGATGCCTGTTTTCTACAGGGTAACCAGAGCGAGCATAATTCAAAATTACAAACAAGATTACGTGACTACACTGACAGCCATAGGTGTGACCAGAGAAAGACTCTTTCGCAGGTATGTCATCAGAAATGCCATAATTCCCTCTCTGACAGTTTTTGGTATAACTATGGGCTTTTCTGTTACTGGTGCAACGATAATTGAAACGGTCTTTGCATGGCCCGGAATGGGAAGGTTACTTTTAGATGCCATATACAGAAGGGACTATCAGTTGATTCTCGGTATCTATTTCTTGATGGCTGTTTTCATAAGTGTTGCCATGATAGTAACAGATTTGGTAATTGCCTTCGTCGACCCAAGAATTAGATTAACGTAGAGGTGATCTTGTGAACAGATTCAAAGGATTCATGAGAAGGTATCTCTCAAACAGGTATGGATCGGTTGGATTGCTTATATTCTTGGTGATGGTTTTCTTGGCAATCTTTGCCCCGCAAGTGGCTCCTTACAGGATGGGAGAAATGACAAAGGATGTTCTTGCTCAACCAAGTTTTTCACATCCATTTGGAACAGATCATCTTGGTAGGGACATTTTCAGTCGTGTTATATATGGTGCAAGAACATCTCTTCTTGTAGGATTTATCGCTGCTGGTTTGTCGGCGTTGATAGGCACCTTCATTGGGACGATATCAGGTTATTATGGAGGGCTTGTCGACGAAGTGGTGAGCAAGATAATCGATACCTTTTTGATGATACCAGTTTTCTTTCTTATACTCATCATTGTAGCTATATTCGGTAGAAACCTGTTTTACATAATGCTTGTCATAGGTTTGACGACTTGGCCTTCGAATGCAAGAATCATGCGGGCGCAAACTTTGAGTATAAAAGAGCGAGCATTCGTTAAAATAGCACGTTCCAATGGTGAGAGGACACCAAGGATAATATTCACTCATATAATTCCGAATGGCATGTATCCTGTCATTGCAAACAGTGCTTTGCAAATAGGTGGTGCAATCCTCACAGAAGCTGCTCTCAGTTTTCTTGGGCTTGGAGACCCAAATGTCGTGAGTTGGGGCAAGATGATAAGTGAAGGTAAGTCGTACATGACCTTTGCTTGGTGGATCATAGTTTTCCCAGGCATCTTCACAGTTCTTACCGTCATAGGATTTTCTTTCATAGGAGATGGCTTACAGCAGGCTTTGTATCCGGCAATTGGTGAGGTGACTAATGAATGAACGTGCTCCATATAAAGGATTTGACAGTTAGATACACCGTCAACAAAAAGCAGATACGTGCCGTTGAAGATTTGAATCTTTCTGTCAAAAAGGGAAGGTTTGTTGGTGTTGTCGGAGAGTCTGGTTCTGGCAAGAGCACGCTGGCACACGCCATAATGAGGCTTCTACCGAAAAATGCACGAATAATCAAAGGAAAGATAGAGTTGTTTGGTCAAGATATTATATCCATGAGTGACCATGAGCTTGCAAAGATAAGATGGAAGGAATTCTCGATGGTTTTTCAGCGTTCTATGAATGCCCTAAGCCCTGTTCATAAAGTAGGAGTTCAGATGTCTGAGGCACTTACAATTCATAACCCACAGATGAATGAAGAAAAAATCAGAGAAAGACTTGAAACGCTTCTAAGTATGGTGAATTTACCTGTCAGGGTTCTTGATTGTTATCCACATCAGCTCTCAGGAGGTATGATGCAAAGAGTTATGATTGCCCTGGCTCTTGTGAATTCACCAAAGTTCGTGATCTTAGATGAGGCAACCACGGCACTTGATGTGGTAACTCAAGGACAGATAATAGAAGAACTCAAAATCTTGATCCAAAAGTTCTCCCTGACCGGTATGGTTATAAGCCATGATCTGGGTGTTGTGGCTGAACTTTGTGATGAAATAGCTGTTATGTACGCTGGAAGACTCATGGAATATGGAAACAAAGATGAGTTAATTCACAAACCGCTTCATCCTTATACGAAGGCGCTTGTCTCATCGCTGCCAGAACTGAGCGAAAGGGGAGGACGTCTGTACAGTATACCAGGAAACCTGCCAGATCTTTCTTGTGAAATCGATGGTTGTGTATTTGCAAATAGATGTCAATTTGCATCTGATGAGTGTTTTAAAACGACCCCTCTTACTGTTGGATTTGAAAACCGTTATGTAAGTTGTTTGAAGGTGGGGAATGAGTCATGCAAGTGCTGCAAGTAAAGAATTTGAGGAAGTATTTCACCGTAGGTATGCTGAAAAAGTATACTATAAAGGCCTTAGATGATGTCAGTTTCAACATAAACCAAGGGGAGATCTTTGGTGTGATTGGTGAGAGTGGCTGTGGTAAATCGACGCTGGGTTTGGTATTGAGTAGAATTGAGAAAGAAACTGCTGGTGAAATTTTCTTCAAAGGTAAAAGGATCAGTGGTTCAATCAAAATGGATACTGATACAAGAAGACAGATTCAAATAATATTCCAGAATCCCTATGAATCCTTCGATCAAAGGCTCTCTATCTACGATTCTCTCATCATACCCTTGAGGATAAACAAAATTGGTGATAGTGATTCTCAAAGAAAGGAAATAATGAAGACTTTCTTACATCGGGCCGGTCTTGAACCCGCAGAATCTTTCTTGGATCGATATCCACATGAACTGTCTGGAGGACAGTTACAAAGAATATCCCTGTTGAGAGCCATGATGCTAAATCCATCTTTTCTAATAGCCGATGAATGTGTTTCTATGCTTGATCTTTCTGTGAGGGCAAGTGTGATAAACTTGATGCTCGATTTGGTTAAGTCAGAGAAAACGACGGTTATGTTTATAACCCATGACATCTCCTTGGCAAGATATGTGAGCGACCAAATCGCTGTACTATATTTGGGAAAGATTGTAGAGATGGGTAGATCAGTTGATGTTGTACAAAGACCACTCCATCCTTATACACAGGTTTTGATAAGTTATTCTCCTTCGATCTTTGAGAAGAAAAACAAGATCAAGCCTAAAGAGCTGATGAGCCTTTTCCAACCAGAGGTCGGCTGTAATTTTATGAATAGGTGTCCCTATGCTCATAACAGGTGTGAAGAAGAAAAGCCCCAGTTGCGTGAATTGGAGCCGGGGCATTGGGTTAGCTGCCACAAAGTGTGAGGAGGCGGGAAAATGAGTATCATTGAACAGGTAATTCAACAGGTGCCAGACTATCGACAGTTCATGACTGTCGAGGAACTGAATACATCTTCGAAGAGATTGAAGGAACAATTTCCGCAAAGTGTTGATCTTTTTGAGGCGGGTAGGTCAACCAGTGGGGAACCAATTCTTTGTCTGAAGATCGGTGAAGGCAGAAGGTCTGCACTGCTGTATGGTTTTCCCCATCCCAATGAGCCGGTTGGAAGTGTGATGTTGGATTATCTTTCCTGGAAGCTGGCTGAGAGCAAGGAACTTAGAGACATCTTTGATTTCACATGGTATATCGTAAAGGTTGCCGATGTAGATGGGGCAAAACTGAACGAAGGTTGGTTTAAAAAACCTTACTCCTTCAGACAATATGTCTACAATTACTACAGGCCAGCTGGAAATGAACAAGTAGAATGGTCCTTCCCAATAGAGTACAAAACTCTGAAATTTGACAAGCCAACACCGGAAACCCAAGCACTCATGAACATAATAGAACAAAGGCCGCCTTCATTCATATACAGCTTGCACAACGCGGGGTTTGGCGGTGTCTATTATTACATAAGTGAGGACGCACCTTTGCTGTATCCAATCTTTGAGAAGGCTGCCAAGGATAGGAATGTACCGCTATCACTCGGTGAGCCAGAAATTCCATATGCAAAACAATTTCATCAAGCTGTATTTTTGATGCCTACGACAACACATGCCTATGATTATTATGAAAAATATGCAAGTGTTGACCCTGCGACAATCATAATGTGTGGCGAGAGTAGTGTCGGGTATGCGAAGCGTTTCAATAGAGATGTCTTTGAACTTGTGTGCGAGGTACCATATTACTACGATGAAAGAATCGAGAACACCAAGCCAACGAAAATAAATAGAAGAAAGTTAGTTCTTGAAGAACTTGAATCAAACAAAAAGGACATGGAACATCTCATATCAATTTATGAAAAGATAAAGAACAAGATCGATACTCACACCAAGTTCCAGGACGCGCTTGAATATTTCATGGAATCTTTCAAGAAATCCTACCAAGCAACACTCCACTGGGCTCAAACCGCTGAGGAACTGGAGAGAAATGCTACCGTGGCAGAGAAATTTGACAATCAGATAAGTAGTAAATCCTATTCTTTGTTGAAATGGGGAATGCTGTATAGACTCGTAAAATCACAAAGAAATCGAGACCAGATACTTTTAAAAACGGCAAACAAGATTAGGAAACTCATTGATTCCCGCATGGAAATCCTTGAGAAAAAAACAAAATTCAACGTGATTCCAATTAGAAAATTGGTCCAGATTCAACTTACAGCTGGCCTGTATTCCTCTTTATATACCTCCCTCAAAAGATGAAACGGCAGCGCTCTTGCGCTGCCGGATCTCTTGTTGTGTGATCTTTGATTAATTCATTTGAAGTTGATCGCTCCTTGTTGACAATATACTACATATAGTGTAATATTAATACCGTACACTGTATATAGTATACAGCTGGGGGTGTAGAGATGTCTCTTGATATTCTCAATGCAATAGATAAATATCTCTCTTTGCAAGATTGGCAAGTGAGAGAGAACAGTAATATGAACTACTCTCTTCAAGGCATGAATAATCATATAGTATCCATGGCAACGACAACCTATTGGCTGGAAAAAATTTACCCCCGTGAGATACGCCAGGCTCATCTACAGGGTGATTTTCATATTCATGACTTGAATCTTCTGGCTCCTTATTGCTGTGGGTGGGATCTAAGAGATCTTTTGAAGCGAGGATTTGGTGGTGTTGAACAAAAGATTGAGAGTAAGCCCGCAAAACATTTCAGGGTTGCCTTGATGCAGATAGTTAATTTCTTTTACACACTTCAAGGTGAAGCGGCAGGCGCTCAGGCGTTCTCCAATTTTGATACCTTTCTTGCTCCATTCATAGCCTATGATAAACTGTCTTATTCTGATGTAGTGCAGTGTATGCAAGAATTTGTTTTCAATCTGAATGTTCCCACAAGGGTCGGCTTTCAGACTCCCTTCGTGAATATAACTATGGATGTAATAGTGCCTGAGTATTTGGCGCAAGAGCCTGTAATTATAGCTGGTGAATATCAAACCGGATCTTATGGGGAATTTCAGAGAGAGATGGATATGCTCAACAAAGCTTTTTGTGAAGTTATGCTTCAGGGTGACGCTAAAGGAAGAATTTTTAGTTTTCCCATACCAACTTACAATATTGCCAACAATTTCCCATGGGATAGTGAAGTCGCTGAGATGATTTTTAAGATGACTTCAAAGTATGGTGTTCCCTATTTTGCAAATTTCATAAGTTCAGGTTTATCACCAGAAGATGTCAGAAGCATGTGTTGTAGGCTCAGGCTTGATAATCGAGAATTGCGTAAAAGAGGAGGAGGTCTGTTTGGTGCAAATCCTATGACCGGTTCTATAGGTGTTGTTACCATCAATATGCCAAGATTGGGATATCTTTCACAGTCAGAAGATGAGTTTTTCCAAAAATTATCAAAGATTATGGATATGGCAAAAGAAAGTCTTGTGATCAAACGAAAGGTCATTGAAGAACTGACTGAAACGGGATTATACCCATATTCAAAAGTTTGCCTAAGAACAATTAAAGAATCTTTTGGACAGTACTGGTACAATCACTTCAGCACAATTGGTTTAGTAGGCATGCACGAAGCTCTTGTAAATCTGTTTGGAAAAGGTATTGAAACTGATGAGGGGAGAAATTTTGCCATCAAAGTACTTGATTTCATGAGGAATAAGTTGATCGATTATCAGAAGCAGACAAACAATTTATTTAACCTTGAGGCGACGCCAGCAGAAGGTACCTCTTATAGACTTGCAAAGATTGATAAAGAATCTTTTAAAGACATATATACCAGTGGCGATGGTCAACCATTCTATACCAATTCAACTCAGCTTCCAGTAGGTCGATATGAAGACCTTTTCAAAGCCCTCGAAATGCAGGAAGAACTGCAGGTTAGATACACAGGTGGTACGGTTTTTCACATCTATTTGGGTGAAAAAGTTGAAGAGATAAAGCCTTTAGCACTTTTGATAAAGAGAATCTTTGAAAACTATCGCCTGCCCTATATCACGATAACGCCCACTTTTAGTATATGTCAAGACCATGGGTACATACCCGGTGAAGAATATAACTGTCCCATGTGCGGCCGAACCACAGAAGTTTGGAGCAGGGTCGTCGGTTTTTACAGGCCTGTTCAAAATTGGAATCCTGGTAAACAAGAGGAATTCAAACTTAGAAGGACTTATTTGCCTTTTGCCGAGTGATTCTTGTGCGTTTCCTTCAAGGATGGACAAAGGTCAGCCTGTTGGATTATCCGGGCTATATTTGCTCTGTTGTGTTCATAGCAGGATGTAATCTCAGATGTCCTTACTGTCATAACAAAGAATTACTCAACAGGGATATGTGTCGCTATAGATTTGAATGGGAAGAGATCTTACAATGGTTACTGAGAAATCGACAAATGATAGATGGTGTCTGCTTCACTGGTGGTGAGCCAACTCTTTATGAACATCTTGAGTCGATGATTTACGACGTTAAAGAACTCAATTTGAAAGTGAAACTCGATACAAATGGTACAGAGTCATACGTACTGAAAAGATTGCTCCAGTTACAGCTCCTTGATTATGTAGCAATGGACATAAAGGCCCCATTGAATCGGTATGCGCAAATTTGCAGAGTCAATGTGAATCTGGACAGTATACAAGAATCGGTTGAGCTAATAAAGTTATATGCGCCAAATTACGAATTCCGAACGACATTTCATCCCTCTTTACTTTCAATCAGAGATTTCTATCAAATCTGTGAGTGGTTGAAAGGTGCTTCAGCTTATGTTATCCAGAGTTGTAGAATTGGCAACAACCTTGATCCTCTTTTCAATGACCTGCCGCCTGTTGATTACGAAGACGTGAAGAGCATAGCAGATCTATGTAAGAATTACTTTCCAAGATTTGTCCTTCGTGGTTTTACAGCATCATTGAAGAAACCTCTTACAGTTTTCGTGGAATAATTTTTCCATGCCAAGTCTCAAGCTCACTTAGCAGTGGATGTGTTATTAACAAAATCAGAAGATGAGTTTCATCAATGAAAAAAGTGAAGTTGAGTATTTGTAATCTATCGCCAATTCACATAGATAGTATAATTTAAGTGGGAGGTTTTCTGTGAGAATTGGCCTTGTGGTTGAAGGTATCTGCCCTGGTATCAACAATTTTATTCACACACTCACTCAGAGATCCGAAAACACCGTTATAGGCTTTTCGAAAGGTTGGCAAGGACTTTATCAGGATGAAGCACTTTTCATGAGCACACAGACAACAGTCGGCTTTGAAAACCTTGGTGGATCAATCCTATCGAGTTCATCTTTGAAGAGTGCATCTAAGAGTTGGAAGTACAAAATGATGCAGAATCTCCTCAGATATAGAATAGATCTTTTACTTGTTGCTGGTAACGAATACTCTCTGAGTCTTGTAAATGAACTTTTTTCAGCGGGAATCAGAGTAATAGTGATTCCATCGGCGGATTTTGGCTTGAATATTGATTCATACAGAATAGGTTTAGACACTGTCTTGAACGAATTGAGTGAGTGCATACATCGTTTCAAAGACCTTTTTAGAACCTCGGGCAGAAAGATTGTACTTTGCATGTCTTCAAAGTTTAGGAGTATTGTGGAACAGGTGAAGAATGTACATAGTTTTCTTTCAAAAGAGGTCTCTGACCAGATTCTTGTTTCATGGAATGAATCCTTTGAAGACACAGACTGTTTGGTGAAGATCGATGGCATCTTGAGCGCAAGCAGGCCTCTCAAGAAAGATCTTTTGTTTGCTGAGGATCTTGCAAAGGCCATTCTGTCGCACTCGCCATTGAGAGGAGGAACTGTGATCACTTACAATGGGAACTTTGAGTTTCTCAGCCTTCAAAGTTTTCAACGTGCTGTTTTGAACAATGTGGAGGGGGGAAGGACGTGAAGGGGGAACATCCTTATGTGAAATGGGCTATTAAGAGCATTGAGTTGTGGATAAAAGATCGTATAGTTGTTGATCCGTGGAAAGATCATGCGCCGCAGGAACTCTTAATAAGAAGATCTGGAGCTTTTGTAAGCTTGCACAAGCTAGATGGTGCCCTGAGGGGTTGCATAGGTACCTATCTTCCAACGAAGACGAATCTGGCTGAAGAGATACGAGATAATGCAATAGCTGCTGCAACAGAAGATCCAAGATTTGCACCAGTCTCAGAAAAAGAGCTGAATGAAATCGAAGTCAGCGTCGATATTTTGAGCGAGCCAGAAAAGGTGACGAATCTGGATCAACTAGATCCAAGAAAGTATGGTGTTATAGTGGTCAGTGGTTTCAAGAGAGGCCTTTTGTTGCCAGATCTACCAGGTGTTGATACCGCTGAACAGCAGATTGCCATTGCAAAGCGAAAAGCAGGGATTTTCTCTGATGAGCGAGTCACCATATACAGGTTTACTGTGGAGAGATACCATTGAGGGGTGGTTGAGTGCAGAAAATGGCACTTTACTTCACCAGTCTTGGCGACGGAAAGGTAAGATGTGAGCTCTGCCCTCACCGTTGTGTGTTG
>JBKBIU010000273.1:0-2243 GCA_046294065.1 Pseudothermotoga sp. | reverse complement strand
TTCTACAAGGCTTCCCGTCGAATCTGAAAGGCAGGCAAGTTTTGTCTACAATCTTTTGAAGAAGCTGGATACGACTTTTGATTTGTCAAACACACAATTTTTTGTAAAAATCAGAACTATGCTGAACAAGTTTTGGTTTGGCGATCGCAGAGCGACAAATATTGAATTCATAAGAAAGAGCGCTCATTTCGGGCTATACTTTTTCCTTGGTGTATTGTGTTTTCTATTTGGTTTGTTCTACACACAAAAGATCTTTGCGGCTATCTTGCTTGGCTTATCGCTTCCGTCTTTAATTGCTTCTCTTGATGAATACAGCCAGCAATATTTCCACAGAGGAGCTTCACTCAATGATGTGATTATAGATATGAGCGGGGCAACCTTTGGAGTTTTACTCACCCTGACCGTAACTTTAATCATAAGAGCAATAATAAGATTGACAGAGCGGAAAAGAAGCCGACATGATCGCTATTTATATTAAGTTCTGTACAAATTGAATCCTGAGTTTTCTGATAACAGCTCGACTCCATGTGAACGCAACCACCGCATTGGTGAGATTACCTATAACAATCCCCCACCACACGCCACTCAAACCAATTTGAAAAACAGTCACAAGGAGCCAGCAGAAGAAAACTTGTAGCACTATCGTTCTAAAAATTGTTATTACAAGGCTTTTTCCACCATGTCCAATTCCCTGAAACATTGCGGAGGTAAACATTCCAAAGGGTACACCGGGTAAAAATAGACTTAGAACCATCAAGGCTTTGGCAAGATCTGTGTATATAACCTGTCCTTCCTTTGAATAGGTGAACACAAGGGCTATTTGTTTTGAGAATATAAGTGTAATTGCCATGATCAATAGACCAAGTATGAACCCAAATTTTATGGCAAAAAGATGCGCTGTTTCAAGTTTTTTTGCATCTTTCGCCCCAAAGGCAGCCCCCACAACGGATGTAACAGCTGTCGAAGCTCCTATCATAGGAATCGTTCCCAAATTTATTACCCTCCACGCACTGGTAAAGACTGCAACTCCAAATTGTCCGCCAGCTCTCGTAGCAAAACTATTCAGTACGAATATTGCCACAGACATTGATATCTGAGCAAAAGATGCAGGGACGCCTATTTTTAGAATGTCTTTGAGCACAGGAAAATCTATCTTAAAATTGAAAATGTCGATGGAAATGAAGGTATTCTTCCTCAAGAAAAACCAGTAAATCGCAAGAAAACACCCAAAGGTAGCAGAAATAACGGTTGCATAAGCAGCACCTTTAACGCCGAGCTTGAAGGTGTATATAAACAGTGGATCAAGAAATATATTTAAGATGGATCCAATTGATATGGCATACATTGCTCTCTTTGCGTCACCTTCTCCACGAAGAATTGCATTCCCCACATTGCTAAACATGAAAACGATGATGAAAAATAGAATGCTGTTTGCATAATCCAATGAGAGACTCAGCACTCTGTCCTTGGCACCCATCAACTCTAATGCTGGTTTTATGGATATCAATGAAAGAACTGTTAGCAAGACACTCAGAACTATGACCAAATAGATCGCCGTCTTGGCAGTTTCATCGGCGGCCTCTTTGTCGTTCTGTCCAATCTTCTGTGATATAACAGCATTTACACCTATTCCTATGCCTGCAGCAAAAGAAAGAATTATCATGAAGATAGGGAAAAACATCCCTATGGCTGCCAATGCTTCAGGTCCCAAACCAGCGACCCAGATTCCGTCGGCAAGATTGTACAAAGTCTGAATAAACATGGCACCCATCATGGGGATGGCAAGTTTTATAATAGCCCTTTTTGGATCGCCAAGCAACGTTTCAACACCTTTTGTAACTTTCTGCATTCGACCACCTCGAAAATTCGTGATCAGAACTATTTTAGCACATTCTTCATTCCTGACAAAAATAATGAAAAACCCAGCTTCGTAAAAAAGCTGGGGTGATGGAAGGAAGAAGCTGTTATTCAATAAACATGAGCATTTGTTTTGCATTTAGCAATAGAGTTCTATACTCATCGTATGTCTCATCTGGTGCGGCAACAATTATGAGATAGAATCCTCTTTTAGGTACTTCAAAGATGGTGAATTCTACACGAACAGCTACATTGTCCTCAACGGCTACGCATTCAAAGGCTTTGGCATTATAATTTAGGAAATTTCTTTCGTTGGTTGACACTGTTTGAAAACCTGATTGGTCAAGATTTTTAGCGACTTCCTCAGTGATCATAGAAAGTTCTAA
>JBKBIU010000272.1:0-2261 GCA_046294065.1 Pseudothermotoga sp. | reverse complement strand
CAAGCATGTAAGAACAACCTTGAAGACATTTTCCCCACCAATTATGACTGCCACGAGGGCTAACCATCCTCGGTTGTTGCTCATACCAGCTACGAAGGACCTCATGGGCAATGACAAGATGGCACCGGCAAAACCTGAAAAAACTCCACAGAGAAGAAAGCTTGTAACTATCATTCTGTCAACATCTATACCAAGGTTTCCGGCAACAGATGGATTTTTCCCACAAGCTCTCATCCGATACCCTAATGTAGTCTTGCTGATCAGTACATAACAAACAAAGATCAGTAGAAAGGTCAGGTATTCCAAAATACTGTATCCACTGAGTACCTTGCCAAAGAAGGGAAGGTTTCTAATGAATGGCAGTTCCATTTTTCTCAAAACTGGTGAATTTTGAGATACAACCGTACCTTTTGAACCAAAAAGAAAGACCATGAGAAAACCGGTTAATCCACTTGCAAAGAGGTTGATCGCTAATCCGGCAAGGAAAATATTCGCCTTCAATTTGTTTGCAAGGACAATCAACATTGCATAGATGCAGCTCACCAAAATCGATACCAATAAGGCTATGGAAAGGCTTCGTGTCTTTTCTGCAGCATATATAGCTATAAAGGCTGAGGTAAGCATCATGCCCTCAAGAGCTATATTGAGCTTTCCAACGAGATTTGTGAACATACCTCCCAGAGCTGCCAAGATAATTGGAACAGATGAAGAGATCACCGAATGTACAAAATCAGCTGCCATAAATTTTTTCCTTCTTTCTGACTATGAACTCCACGAATCTTTCTGCTGTGATTAAATAAAATATAGTGGCTTGAACAATCTTGGAGATCTCTGGCGTTAAATCTGCCATGATGGAACTGATCTGTGCTCCCATTTCAAGGTACGAGAACAACAATGCAGCTGGTATAACAAATATTGGATTATTTCTTGCGATCAATGCGACAGCTATGCCGTTAAAACCATAACCGAAGGAGAAACCCCTTATCATACGCCCATGCACACCCAAAACATCTATGATGCCGCCAAGCCCAGCCATTCCACCGCTCAAAAACAATGCCACAAGCCAAACTCTGCCAACTTTTATGCCACCATATTTAGCAAATTCGTAATTCGAGCCCGTCACTTTGATTTGATAACCGAAAACTGAGAACTGGGTAATAAGATAGATCACGACAACCAATAGGATGGCTATGAAAATACCGCTGTGGAGATTTGAAGGAGATAGTATTCTTGAAAACATGACAGAATCATCGATATATTTAGATGCTGAGAGACCAGCCAATGGATCTCTGAAAGGGTTGTTCAAGAAATAATCGGTGATATGAATCAAAGCTTGGCTTATTAAAAAGGAAGATAATAGCTCATCCACTTTGAAAGAGATCTTCAAAAAACCACAGAGAGCTCCTATTGCCCCCCCTACACCAAAGGCTACCATCAAGGCAAAAAGAATGGAAATATTCTTGCCTAGTTCTGTCAAGTGGAGCACTGCAAAGGTCGCGCACAGTGTGCCAAAGTACAGTTGACCTTCCAACCCAAGATTGAATATCCCGGCAGAAAATGCTATCACAGCGCCAAGGCCTGTGAGAATCAGTGGTATGGAGCCGCTCAGTGTGTTTCCAAGAAAGTACGTATTACTCACAGGTCCAAGGTAGAACCATCTCATTGCCAGCGATGGATTTTTGCTTGTGAGCGCAATTACTATGGAACCACACACAAAGGCTGCTACTGTTGTAAAGAGAAATACTCTAAGCCAGTTCTGCTCTACTCTCATTGGACAAAACCGCCTCTATCAATTCATTTTTCGTCACTGATCCATCGTTGTAAAATTCCCTTATTAGTTTTCCCTTGAAGATCACCAAAATCCTGTCACAGATCTTTAGTATTTCATCGAGGTCACTTGAGTAAATAAGAACTGATGATCCTTGTTCACACAACCTCAAAAAAATCTTGTGCACGAAATTTGCAGATCTCAAATCCAGTCCAGATGTAGGATCGCATGCGATCAACAATCTTGGCATTGATCTTGCTTCCCTTGCTATCACTACCCGCTGCATATTTCCACCTGATAGAGTCTCCACTGGCTGCCAAGGGGAAAAGGTTTTGATTTCAAATTCTTCTATGAGCTGATTAGACCACTCCTCGATCTTTTTGTGCTTTAGCCAACCAAGGCAGGAAAGTTCTTTATACTTGTTAATGATCAAGTTGTAAGCCACAGAAAGCTTTGTAGAAAGACCAACCTGTGTTTTTTTCTGAGGAATATA
>JBKBIU010000022.1:0-12001 GCA_046294065.1 Pseudothermotoga sp. | reverse complement strand
AGGTAATTGACAAAGATAAACTCCCCATAGGAGACAGACTCAACATGGTTTACTCAGGAACGATAGTTGCAAAAGGTAGAGGTAAAGCCATCGTAACCTCCACTGGAAATGAAACCGAGCTAGGAAAAATTGCAAAGATGCTTTCTGAGATGGAAGAAGAACAGACACCTTTGCAAAAGAATCTAGAGAGATTGGGAAAACAAATAGGCATAATAGTCTTAGCCATATGCGCAGTTGTCTTTGTGGTTGGGTTACTGGAAGGTAATCCACTGCTTGAAATGTTCCTCACCTCGGTAAGCCTCGCCGTTGCAGCAGTACCTGAAGGTTTACCCGCTGTTGTAACAATAGTTTTGGCGCTCGGAATGTACAACATGGTAAAAAGACATGCCGTGATTAGAAAACTTCAGGCCGTTGAAGCGCTCGGTTCGGTCAACGTAATCTGCTCTGATAAAACAGGTACCTTGACAAAAAACGAAATGACTGTTGTCAAATATTACCTGCACCCATCAATGTCTTTTGAACACAACCAAGCAAAACACAGGAACTCCAAATCCTTGCAACTACTTCTAACGGGTGCAACACTGTGCAACGATAGTTTTATTACCATGAAAGATGGAAATCGTATAACTTCCGGTGATCCAACAGAGATAGCTCTGGCAGTTGCTGCTTTTGATATGGGAATCGAAAAGACAGTTTATGAAGAAAAGATGCCACGCATTCACGAAATACCGTTTGATTCCGATAGAAAAATGATGACAACGGTCCACAGGGACCAAGATAAGGTACTATCTTTTACAAAAGGTGCTCCCGATGTAGTGATAAGAAATTGTAATAGGTATATGTCAAACGACGGGCAGATCAAAGATCTCACTCGACAAGACAGAGAAGAGATTCTTCAAAACAATACAAAGATGGCACAAGAGGGACTTCGTGTTTTGGCGATAGCCTTCAAGGAGGTTCAAAACAACGATCTTTCGAACCTTGAAAGCGATATGACCTTTCTTGGATTAATGGGTATGATCGATCCTCCGAGGCCAGAGGTTAAGGAAGCCCTCGAAAAATGCCAAACCGCTGGAATCAGAGTGATCATGATCACAGGGGACCACAAAGTCACTGCTCAGACGATCGCGAGCGAACTGAATATACTTGATCGTGACGATATGGTGCTTACTGGTAGTGACTTGATCGAGATGGATATTGATCAATTAGTCAAAGTGGTAGAAAAGGTGAGGGTCTATGCTAGAGTATCCCCTAGCGATAAACTGAAGATAGTAGAGGCTCTGAAGAAACAAGGAAAAATTGTTGCTATGACAGGTGATGGCGTCAATGACGCACCTGCACTGAAAAAGTCTGATATAGGTGTTGCAATGGGTATCACGGGTACAGATGTTTCAAAGGACGCATCCGATATGGTTTTAACAGACGACAATTTTGCAAGTATTGTAGCAGCAATTGAAGAAGGAAGGAAGATTTTTGATAATATTCGAAAGGTCGTCTATTACCTACTATCTTGTAATATCAGTGAGGTTGCGACCATATTCATTTCAATACTGTTAAGATTACCACTACCATTGATTCCTGTTCAAATACTTTGGATGAACTTAGTCACCGATGGACTGCCGGCATTGGCTTTAGGAGTTGAGCCGCCAGAACCAGATATAATGAAAAGGCCGCCGAGAGATCCCAAAGAGGGTATCATGAGTAGAGATGTTTTGACAAACATCTTTATCGGTGGTCTAATTCTGTCGTTATTAACACTCTTTGTCTACGGTTGGGCTTTGATAGAACAGGACCAGATTGAATTGCTCAGAACAATGGTCTTCTTCACACTGTGTACAGGTCAATTGATCCACGCCTTTAACTCGAAATCATTGAGATTTTCATTGTTCAAGGTTGGAATCAAGAACAATCCAAAACTCATAATAGCATGTCTTGCCTCTTTTGCTATGTTGATCGCAATTATATACACTCCAGGACTTCAAGATGTCTTTGGCACAACCAATCTCACAGGGAAACAGTTTGTTGTATCTCTGATTGCCGCACTGATCATGTTACCTCTCTATGAACTAGTGAAGTTCATAAAGTATAGTGGTAAGTAAACAACGTCCCCTCCTGTTGGAGGGGACTTACCTTTATACATTTTTTTGCCCTTACAGAGCGTACAATCTCAACTTTGCTTCTGGCTTTTTAGAACGTTTGCCTTTGCGGCGTTCCTGAGCTTTAAAGACCTTTCCACAAAGACTTCCTTTTTTGTCAAAGGATCGATCCCTGAATAATACATCGCTGTACTCATTGTACCTGGTGAAGGTGTAAAAATCTGTATCTGTTGAGGTTGGTAATTTAATTTTTCTTCTATGAATCTTTTTAGATGTTCGTTCTCTCTTCTTCCTTCTCCGGGGTGCGCAACTATGAAATAGCCTACCACATAACGCTGTTTGCCGGAAATTTTGGCATATTTTTCAAATCTCTCTTTGAATTCCAAGAAACGTTCTATAGGAGGTTTTCTCATCAATGACAGAACCTTTGGATGTGAATGTTCTGGTGCAAGTTTGAGCTGTCCTGGTGTAAAATCAACAAGTTTTTTGATGAACAGATCTGCGTCCGAATCATTTAAAACCAAGTCATGTCTTATGCCCGATGAGACAAAAACATTTTTAACCCTCTCAAGAGTTCTTATTTTATCCAAGAGATTCAAATATTTCGCGTGGTTTGATCTCACATTCGTACACTTTCTTGGGTACAAACAAAGCTTCTCACACTGACCTTTTGTCTCTCTTACATCACAGCTTGAGCCATACATATTCGCCGTGGGCCCCCCCACGTCTGTGATTGTTCCACGAAAATCTGGATGTTTTGTCAATATCTTTACCTCTTCAATGACAGAATCAGCAGTTCTTGATAGTACGTGGGTAGTCTGATGCTGTGTCAAAGCACAAAAAGAACATGATCCAAAGCAACCTCTCACACATGTTACTGAGAATTGAATCATCTTTAATGCAGGCACATCTCCCATACTTTCATAGAAGGGATGTGTTCTTCTCTCAAAAGGTAGAAGATAGATTTTGTCTAGTTCTTCTTGTTCAAGAGGTAGTTGTGGGGGATTTTGAATGACATATCTGTTGTCCTGCCTTTGACACAGAAGAATATTTTTAAAGGGGTCTGTCATGATAGTCTGCAGTCTCACAGATTCTGCGTATTTCGCTCTATCACGAGAAATTTCATCAAAATCAGGTAGTTCGTAACAAACATCAGGTTTTCTTGAGCTCCACCAGACTATACCACGAAGGGTCTTACACCTTTCTACGTCATTAGTTTTTTCAAGCATTTGGGCGATCTCGAGAATAGTTTTCTCGCCCATACCGTAAACAAGAATGTCAGCTTTAGCATCAATGAGAACAGACTTCCTGATTCTATTGGACCACCAATCGTAGTGTGCAAAGCGTCTTAAACTGGCTTCAATTCCACCAAGAATGATCGGGACATCTGGGAAAAATCTCCTGACAAGATTTGAATAGACAATGGTGGCGCGATCTGGCCTCCTTCCAGCAATCCCTCCTGGTGAATATTCATCGGTTTTTCTTTTCTTCATGGAAGCTGTGTAATTTGCAACCATTGAATCTACATTACCTGCGCTGATGCCAAAAAACAACCTCGGTCTCCCAAGACGAGTGATGTCCCTCGGATCATTCCAGTTTGGTTGAGCAATGATTCCAACTTTGAATCCTTTCCAGACAAGATAGTGTCCTATCAACGCCACACCAAAAGATGGATGATCCACATAAGCATCACCAGTGATCAATATAATGTCAAGCTCATTCCAACCTAATTTTCTTGCTTCCTCAACGGTTGTAGGTAAAAACACAACATCACTTCCAAAAACAGTCTAACAGAAAATTAGCAAAGAATTTTTAATCAGTGAAGATAATAACAACCAACAGAATGTTAACTCAAATTCACATAAAATGGATAATGTCTCAAAAATCAAAGATAAGAGAAGAAAAAACGAAAAAATGTAAAGAACAAGTCAAAAACACGAGTATGAAAGTAGATAGAAGTCGAATATTAATATTTAGAGTTCTAAATTGAGAAAAGCGGCACTTGACTCCTTTGAAAGTTAGCCAGAAAATAGTAATGGTTTTGAAAACGTTTTCAAAAACGTTTTCAACACCAGATAGGAGGATCGCCATATTGAAAAACAAACGTACAAACGGCTTGGTAAATATCAAAAATGTAGCACAACACGCGGGAGTCTCGATTTCAACTGTATCAAGGGTGATAAACAATCCAAAGAGTGTTAGTGAAGAGTTACGAACAAGGGTCAAGAACGCTATTGAAAAACTTGGTTACCATCCAAACCAAGTAGCAAGAAGTTTGAGGACTGGTTCAACAAAATTGATAGGTTTTATAATACCAGATATTACGAACCCAGCCTTTCTTTTGATGGTGAAAGGTGCCGAAGATTTTCTAAAGCGTAAGGGTTACGCTTTCATAGTCTGCGGAACAGATCATAGTACCCGCGAGGAAACAAAATTGCTCAGAGCATTACTTTCTCAAAGTGTTGAAGGTTTGATCGTAACCTGCTCTGGTGGACAGAATTCAGATTTCACGCAAATTGCTGAATCCAGTGGCATCAGGATGGTCTTCATGGACAGACGTTACGAAAATATGAATATACCATATGTAGGTGTCGATAATGCCGATGGTGTACAAAAGATTACAGATTATCTCATAGAAAATGGCCATAGATCCTTTGTCTATCTGAGCGGTGAAAGGAACACCTCGAGTGCCAAAGAAAGATTGCGCGGTTTCATAAACAGTGTCAAGAAACATGGAATAGAAGATTTCCAAGTAATGTATGGGAAATTCACCTTTGAAAGCGGTTACGAACTTACTAGAAAACTGAAAAAAATTCCAGATGCCATAGTTGGAGGAAACGATCTGGTTGCCCTTGGTGCAATAGAAGCCTTATCACAAATGGGATATTCTGTCCCAAACGATGTTAGTGTTGTTGGATTTGACGACATGTTTTACAGTAAGTATTCCAAACCTTCCTTGACGACCGTGAGACAACCTATATACGAAATGGGTCACACGGCCGGAAAGATTCTTTGGCAACTTCTTTCTCAAGATCGTATTAAGAAAAACAATGTAATACTGCAAACACAAGTTGTGATTAGAGAAACTGTGAAAGCAAGAATATAGCCCCGAAGGGGGTTAATATCTCAAATGGTGGAGGTGGTTTCATGAGAAAGTTTCTCACGATTGTTTTGGTGGCTGCTCTTCTTTTGGTTGGATTTACACTCTTCGCTGAAACAAAAGGAAAGGTTGCAGTAGTGATTTCGACTCTGAATAACCCGTGGTTTGTAGTCCTTGCAGACGCGGCAAAGCAGAGAGCAGAGGAGCTAGGTTACGAAGTAACGGTTTTTGACTCCCAAAATGACACAGCAAAAGAATCAACACACTTTGACACGATAATCTCGGCAGGATTCAAAGCCATACTTTTCAACCCAACAGATGCCGACGGATCGATTGCCAATGTACGCCGAGCCAAGAGTGCCGGTATTCCCGTCTTCTGCATTGATAGAGGTATCAACGCGAGGGGTATTGCAGTCTCCCAAATCTACTCCGACAATTACTACGGTGGAGTTCTCATGGGAGAGTATTTCGTGAAGTTCATGAAGGAAAAGGTCAAAGCCGACAAGATACCTTATGCAGAACTTCTGGGTATTTTGAGCGCTCAACCGACCTGGGACAGATCAAACGGTTTTCACTCTGTTGTCGATAAGTATAAAGAATTCGTGATGGTGGCACAACAGAGTGCTGAATTTGACAGAGACACAGGCTTCAAAGTCACTGAGCAGATACTCCAAGCACATCCAGAGATCAAAGCAGTTTGGTGTGGAAACGATGCAATGGCACTTGGTGCACTGATGGCAATCGAAGCGGCTGGCAGAAAGGATATATTCGTCTTTGGATTTGACGGTGCAGAAGATGTCATCTATGCCATCAATGAAGGCAGACTCATCGTTGCCACGATCATGCAGTTCCCCAAACTCATGTCAAGGCTTGCTGCTGAGTGGGCTGACCAGTATCTCAGAGGCGAGAGACAATTCCCAGAAATTGTCCCAGTGACAGTTGAACTTGTCAGCCGAGAGAATATTGAGAAATACGCTCCGTACGGTCGTAAGTAATACTCGATTCCCGGGCTTATTGCCCGGGGTTTTTGGGAGGCAATCTTGGTGAGAAAAAAGATAATTCTTATTACGCTCGCTATAATTGCTGCTGTCCTAATCAATAGATCTTGTAAAGTCATTCCCTTGAGCGAAATGAAGAAAGGATTTGACCCCAAAAGTTATGCCCAGAACGTATGGTTGAAATTACAAGGACAACTCACAGATCTTACAAAGATAAATGCATACGAGGTGCTTGATCTTTTTGACATAAATCCAGAAGAGGCACACCAAAAGTATGGAAAGATAGTAGGTATATCAAATTACAGATATTACATAGTTGAAGGAGCTGGTCATATTGTTTCTATAGACGATGACGGAATATTGGTGAAAATAAGAGAATATGCTGAACAACCTGAGTTTTATATAACGAAGCGTGTCTTTGGGAACACCATCGTAATGGCAACAGGAATAATCAAAATGGAAGACTTTGACAGAATTATGGATTTCAATTTAGTGTCAACGGCCCTCAACGATATAGTGAGCGACGAAGTTGCTATGCCATTTATCGCATCCCTAAGAGAAAAATCAACCACATCTGATTTAATAGTGAAATTCATAGGACTTTTCAACCTTCTCAGAGATGATCCTGTAAAATACCCTATAACTGTCATACCACTGAGATTAGAGCTGAGTCAAGGAGGTTATTGAATGGATAAAGATAAAATCATCCTTGAAGCAAGGAATATTACGAAAACCTTCCCCGGTGTTGTGGCAGTAAACGATGTATCCCTTTCTATAGAAAAAGGTATTCTCACGGCAGTAGTTGGTGAAAATGGTGCTGGTAAATCAACGTTGATGAAAATCTTCGCTGGTGTCTACTCGGATTATCTGGGAAAGATCTTTCTTGAAGGTAAAGAAATAAGGTTCAAGAATCCTAGAGAGGCAATTGACTCGGGGATATTTCTTATTCCACAGGAACTTGATCTGGTACCTAATTTAACCATAGCCGAAAATATGTGGCTTGGTAGGGAACCATTGAATTTCTGGGGGTTCATGGACTACAAATACCTATTCAGTCAAGCAAGAGAGATACTAAAAAGAGTACGATTCAGTGTTGACCCACGAAAGAAAATTGAGGATCTCAGCACAGGGCAGCAACAACTCGTTGCTATTGCTAAATCCTTGGTGAGCAAGGCAAGAATCATAATCATGGACGAGCCAACTTCTGCTATAAGTGAGAAAGAAATAGAAAATCTCTTTGAAATAATCAAAGACCTAAGAAGTCAAGGAACTTCAATCATATACATATCCCATAAGCTTGATGAAGTCTTTTCTATCTCACAAAAGATAGCAGTTATGAGAGATGGCAAACTTGTAGCCGAGGGAAAAACAGATCAGTTCTCTTACGATGAAGTTGTTAAATTCATGGTTGGAAGAAGCATTGATAAATTCTACGTCAGAGAGAAAGGAGATATCAAAGAGGAAGCATTACGTGTGGAAGGCCTTTCTGTCACAAGTCAGAGTGGAAGTAAGAAAATAGTGGACAATGTCTCTTTCTCTGTTCGCAAAGGTGAGGTTCTCGGAATATATGGATTAGTAGGTGCCGGTAGAACCGAGACAATGGAGGCAATATTTGGTTTTTATCATCCATCACGTGTCAAAGGTAACATCTACGTAGATCAAAAACTGGTCAAAATCAAGAGAACGGTTGACGCGATTAAAGCTGGTATTGGTTATGTTCCAGAGGATAGGAAATTATCGGGCTTGATATTAGGAATGAGTGTCCTTCACAATATAAGTCTACCGGGGCTCAGATATTTATCAAAACTTGGATTTGTAAATCGCTCTGCGGAAAGAAATATTGCCAATGAATATGTGAAAAAACTCAGCATAAAAACACCTACCGTAAATCAGATAGTCGAGAATTTGAGTGGTGGGAATCAACAAAAAGTGGTACTGGCAAAGTGGTTGTCTTTGAAACCTAAAGTAATCTTATTGGACGAACCAACACGTGGTATCGATGTAAATGCAAAGGTTGAAATCTATTCTTTGATAAGTAATCTTGCTGGAGCAGGCGTCGGAGTCGTATTGGTTTCATCCGAACTCCCAGAGGTCTTAGCAATGTCGGACAGAATTGTTGTAATGTCTGAAGGAAGAAAAACTGCCGAATTTACAAAGGAAGAAGCCTCGGAAGAAAATCTTCTCAAGGCAGCAATTCCAAAGAGTATCAAAGTGACTAAAGATGGAAGGAGTGAACTATCGGATGTCCAAGAATTCAGAGCGTGAAATTACCAACAATGCAGTCGAGGCAACTCTGAGCGAAACAAAAGCGAAGAAAGGGTTCAGCCTAAGCTCTGTGTCCAAATATCAATCTCTCATAATATTGCTTGGTTTATTCGTACTTTTTGGCTTCCTCAGTAGCAGATTCCTCACCGTTGGAAATCTCTGGTCGATTCTCAGGCAAACTTCTGTTAACTTGTGCATCGCAGTTGGTATGACTTATGTGATACTCGCCGGTGGAATAGATCTATCTGTAGGTTCAATTCTTGGTTTTGCTGGGGCCGTTACTGCGAAGTTACTGAAATACGGTGCTACTCTTACAGTTTTTGGAGTAGTACTTCAGTTTGGTGTGGTCGGTGCGTCGATTATCGGTGTATTGACGGGGTTGACGATAGGGCTTTTGAACGGTTTCATAATAACCTTCTTTAACGTACCCGCCTTTGTGGCTACCTTGGGAACCATGACGGCCGTTAGGGGCTTTATAATGCTTTGGACAAAGGGTTATCCTATTACAAAACTTGGTGAAACCTTTAATATGATCGGATCGGGTTGGATTATTGGAATACCAACGCCAGTATGGATTGCGATCTTTGTCACAGTAATCGGTTCCATATTCTTGAGAGCTACACGATTTGGCAGATATGTCTACGCTGTTGGTGGAAATGAAAAGGCAGCCGTTCTCTCCGGTGTCAACGCAAAAGCAACTAAGCTGATAACTTACATGATATCAGGTGTCCTCGCTGCTGTGGCAGGACTGATTGTCACTTCGCGACTTGATTCTGCCCAACCAAATGCGGGCTTGATGTACGAACTCGATGCAATTGCAGCAACAGTAATAGGCGGTGCTTCACTGTCCGGAGGTAAGGGCACTATCGAAGGTACCTTGATTGGTGCACTGATAATCGGTGTTCTCAACAATGGGCTGGTTTTAACCGGTGTCTCTCCTTTCTGGCAGCAGGTTGCCAAGGGTTTCATAATCATAGCTGCGGTCATTGCTGAGAGAATGGGAAAGGGACGAGACTGATATGTCAATAGAGTTAGAAATCAAAGCCACACAAATAAGGAAAAGATTGCTTTCGATGATTTACAAAGCCAAATCTGGCCATACAGGTGGTTCTCTATCTTGCGTTGATATACTTGTGAGTCTCTATCATGGTGTGATGAGAATAGACCCAAAGAATCCTAAATGGAATGACCGAGACAGGTTCATAATGAGTAAAGGTCATAGTGTGGAAGCTTATTACGCCATACTTGCAGATCTTGGTTTTTTCGATGATACAGAACTTGAGACATATTGCAGATATGGTTCAAGACTGACTGGTCATCCCACAACAAAAGTCCCGGGAGTGGAAGTTAATACAGGCGCGTTGGGTCATGGCCTTGCGATTGGTGTCGGGATGGCACTTGCAGCAAAGATGGACAGAAAAGATTACAAAGTCTATGTTCTGATGGGTGATGGGGAACTCGATGAAGGTTCTGTATGGGAGGCTGCACAGACTGCTTCACATTATAAACTGGATAATCTTGTGGGTATTGTTGATAGAAACAAGTTACAGATAAGTGGTCAAACAGAGGAAGTCTTAAAACTTGAAGATCTTGAAGCAAAATGGACCGCTTTTGGATGGAAGGTTCTTCACGTGGACGGACATGATATCGATCAACTTATACGGATATTCAAGAATTTACCGATCTCATCTAGTAAGCCACATCTTGTAATAGCTCATACAACAAAAGGCAAGGGAATATCATTCATAGAGAACAAGCGAGAGTGGCACCACCATGTCCCAAACGATGAAGAGTTTAACAAAGCCATCATGGAACTGGATCAAAAATTACAGGAGTTGAAGATTCATGCAAAATAAAGTAGCAATCAGGGTAGGAATCTCGCAGAAACTTCTTGAACTGGCCAAAAAAGATCCAACTATAGTCATAGTAACTTCAGATGCAAGGGGTTCTGCCTCGGTCGAGAAATTCTTTGAATTGTTTCCAGACAGATCTTTTGAAGTTGGAATAGCAGAGCAAACAGCTGTTGGTGTCGCAGCCGGTTTGAGTCTCTGTGGAAAGAAAGTTTTCGTCTTTGGCCCCGCTTGCTTTTATTCAGCTAGAAGCCTTGAACAGGTGAAAAACGATGTTGCCTACAGTGGAGCTAATGTAAAGATCATAGCAGTGAGTGGCGGTGTAAGCTACGGACCACTTGGGAGTACTCATCACGCACTCCATGATATTGCAGTCTACAGAGCTATACCTAACATTTCTGTCATATTGCCGTCTGACGCAAATCAAGGTGCAGCAATTGTTCAGGAACTTTTGGGGATTGACAAACCAGCTTATGTTCGTGTTGGAAGAAATTCGGTCCCACTTATTTATGAAGAGGAGAAGGGTTCTTTTCACTTCGGTAAGGCAAATGTATTAAGAGAGGGTAAGGATTTAGCCATCTTTGCAACCGGCGAAACCGTATGGCACGCACTTGAAGCAAGTAAGATACTGGATTCATTTGGCATCAAATCAACCGTTGTGGACGTTCCGTGCGTTAAACCAATAGATGAAAATTTGATTCTTCAGATTGTCCGTTTGACTCAAAAGGTTGTAACTGTAGAAGAACACAGTATACATGGTGGGCTTGGTGAAGCTGTCTGCGGTCTGCTGTGTAGAAACTATCCTGTTCCTGTAGAAGTCATTGCAATAGCCGATGAATATTCAGTGACGGGGACTCAAGACGAAGTATTCTCTCATTACAACCTTGATTTTAAGGGTATAGCGATGCGGGCACAGGACTTTTTAAGGAGGATCCAAGTTGGAAAAATACATATTAGCTATTGATCAGAGTACAACAGGAACAAAGGCTGTTCTCTTTGATAGTAAACTAAACTTTATCAAGAGAGCCACTGAATATCACACCCAGTATTATCCAAAGCCCGGGTGGGTTGAACACGATCCAAAGGAAATCCTGAAAAAGACACTCTTAGCGTGCAAAAATCTTTTGAAGGAAATCAACCCCCAGCACATAACAGCAATAAGTATCACAAATCAACGCGAAACAATTGTGATGTGGGATAAGCAGGGAGAACCATTATACAACGCTATAGTATGGCAGTGTCAGCGTGGAAAAGGTATGTGTGAAAGATTAAAGGAACAAGGCTATGAGAAAATCATAAAAGAAAGAACAGGTTTGTTGTTAGATCCATATTTTTCTGCAAGTAAAATCTCTTGGGTCTTGGAAAATGTATACGGCTTAAAACACATCGCTCAAAACATTGATGTGTTTTTTGGAACAATAGACTCATGGCTAATCTACAACCTCTGTGAAAACAACCCTCATCTAACAGATTACTCCAACGCCAGTAGAACGATGCTGTTGAACATTCATTCGTTGAAATGGGATGATGAAATACTAGATCTCTTTGGAATACCCCTTAAAATCATGCCAAAGCTGCTTCCATCAGACGAAATTTTCGGTTACACCAATTTAGGTGGTTTGTTACCAAGAAAGGTACCAATAATTGGCGTGATGGGAGATTCAAGTGCTGCTTTGTATGGCCAGATGGGAC
>JBKBIU010000021.1:0-12037 GCA_046294065.1 Pseudothermotoga sp. | reverse complement strand
CGAGTACCTTTGAGGGAATTTGTGTCAATTTTTCTAAATCGTTGGCGGAAAGGTATTTACTTGGCAGATAGGTACCAATCCCAGCAATTCCAACGTGCTCTATCAAGATAACGCCCCCAAATTAATAGATAATCTGATAACTGATTCATCATATATTATAAAAAGTGAGTCACTTATTCTACAAATATGTTAATGATCTGTCTACCACGATTTTTGCCGAGAAATTCCCTTATTTCTCTATCATGCTTCTTTTATCTCAGTATTTCTCACTCAATCGCTATTGGTTAACATTGCAGAGGCACCTTTGAAAATGAGACGAGATAGGTTGGACAAATAGCTATTTACACGCTGTATGTTTCCATACTTTTGTACTACAAGATCTTCACCCATAAAGTGCCCTATACCCATCAAGGCAAGGGCAAGATTATCCGGTGAGAAGTTTTTGAACTGTCCATCTTTCATAGCTTTTTCTAGAGGAGGAAGGTAACTGTTGAATATCTTTTCATAGTAATTTCTGGAGATAACAGGATTGAAGAACTCAGCCTGCCTAACGATCAAATACATATTGGAATGGAGCATAAAGAATTTCAAGAAAGCCAAGAAACCGGCAATTTCAGCATCTCTTCTGTCTGAAAACTTCTTGATGGCAGTTGATATCGTAATCCTCATATTTTTGTTAGTTAGCATGACAAGCTCTTCCAAGATTTTCTCTTTGCTCTTGAAGTGAACATAGAAGGTCCCGCTTGCCACACCTGCTATACGCGTGATGTCGCTGATCATAGTATTTCTATAGCCATGTTTGCCAAAGAGTCTCTCAGCAGCCTGCAAAAGTTTCATGCCTGTGGAGGTTACTTCGATTTTCAATGGCTTTACGTCTGTTTCAAAAACCTCCTCACTGAGCTTGTGGTCATCTGCGTCAAGCCCTGTCATGGCAAATTCAACTAAATCATTAACAATTTTCTCATCGATCTTGTAATCACTGTGAAGAGATTTGTAGATGGATATAAAACGAACAGGGCCCGTAACGAACCATCTGAGAATCATTCTCTTTTCTTCATCACATTTTGGGAAAATCTTATCGAGTATTTTGTTTAAAGTCTTTTCAACCTTTCGAAATACATCTTTACGCAAATAAACTGCTTCGTGCAGTATTTTGTAACAGTGCCTGTTCTTTGAGAAAAAATCAAGATAACTCTCAACAAATGAATGAATCATCTGTTTGACATCGTTGCCACCAACTTTTTCCATGCAAGATTGAAATCTGGCGAAAGAATGGTCCAGTAATTTTTGATATATCGACTCTTTATCACCAAAATATTGGTAGAACGTGGCGTTCTTAACGTTAGCTTTTCGGGCAATCATAGGTATCGAGACACCATAGTATCCATAAGTTGCAAAAAGCTCGTTAGCTGCATTCACTAGATTATTAAGCGTTTTTTTCCCATCAGATCTTTTAGGATCACGTGGCATTTCGAGCTCCTCCAAATGAATCGGTTGTCACATTAAATTATACACCCTGTTTTCTCTTAATTTCTAATACCCTCATACGATAATAAAGTGTTCTGACACTCATTCCGAGCGATGCTGCGGTCTTTTGGACGTTCCAGTCATTTTGTTCCAGTGCTTTGAGTATGATTCCCTTTTCGTATTCATAGAGCATATCTCTAAGATTACCTGTTGATGGCACATCTATAGCACGATAGACAGTCTTCAGTGGGGGTAAGTGGTGCAACTTTACAATCCTGTCACCACTGTCCATATTTATCATTGCACGACCTATGACATTCTCAAGTTCTCTCACGTTTCCAGGCCAGTTGTAATTGATGAGTCTTGCCAGGGCGTCTGGTGAGATTCCTTCAACTGTTCTACCGTATTGTTGATTCAGTTTCCTTATTATATATTGAACCAATATGGGTATATCTTCCTTTCTTTCACGAAGGGGTGGAAGCAATATGGGGAAGACATTGAGCCTAAAATAAAGATCAGGCAAAAAAGAACCTTGCTGTACCATTTTTTCCAGATCCATATTCGTAGCGGCAATTATCCTTGCATCAATCTTTATCGCTTGAGTATCTCCAACAGGCACTATTTCTTTGTTCTCCAAGAATCTTAGCAATTTTGATTGAAGTGTCAGAGGCATCTTGCCAATCTCGTCAAAGAAAACAGTGCCATGTTGTGCTTCCTCTAACAAACCCTTTTTGCCTTCTTTTCTTGCTCCCGTAAAGGCTCCAGACGTGTAGCCAAAAAGCTCGGATTCCAAAATTGATTCGGGTATTGCTGCACAATTGACACTTACAAAGGCACGATCTTTTCTGTCACTTGCATTATGAATGGCATGTGCAAAAAGTTCCTTTCCTGTACCACTTTCACCTCTTAACAAGACGGTAGCTGGGGTTGGAGCAACTTTCATCGCTTGAGTAAGAGCAATCTTCATCTTTGGACTCTCCGCCACAACATCTTCAAAGGTGTATCTTGCACCCATTCTTCTGATCAATCTCTTTACTTCATCTAATTCTCTGTTCAATCTCATAATCTCTGTAACATCATGGATCACGGCAACGCTTCCTTTGAATTCATTTTTCACAAATAGTGGTGTCACATCAACTACAACTTCGCGCTTTCCAGGACCAACAAGTTGCCTTGCACCGTAGATTGGCTGTTTAGTCTTTGCAACCTTTATGTGCATACTCTCACCTTGGGCAATATCCACGGTCGCAAGTTTACCTACAACTTCACTGGAACTGTAACCAGTGATTTTTGTATAGGCTTTATTTACCATTACTATCTTTCCATCTTCGTCAGCAACAGATATGGCATCACTCGTTGATTCAATGATTGCTTTCAACAGTGCCTCAACTTGCCTCAGATTGGTTACCTCTTCAGCCATTTTTTGAACACTTGTGATATCCCTAAAGATAGCCACAGCCCCTATTATCTGCCCTGAACTGTCCCTAATTGGCACCCGACTTGTTATTATCTGCGTATGACCAAGCTGTTGAATCTTATCTTGTTCGGGTATTCCTGTTTTCAAAACTATATGTAAACGTGTGTTTGGAATAGCATCAGTCACTTGTTTCCCAATAGCTTGCGATACCGGTATTCCGAGGATAAGCGATGCTTGTTTGTTCATAAAGATTATCTTCGCATCTTTGTCTACCATTATTATTCCTTCAACCACCGAATTCAGTATTGTTTCAAAGAGTTCTGCTTTTGTCACCTAATCACCCCTTAAATCTTTCATAAAGTTCGATCACTTCCTCAACGGAAAGATCACGAACACGCTTTACTAAAACCTCAGGCCTAATACCCCCAGAAAGATTCATTGCACTCTTGACAGTTTTGTTGGGCGAGATGAAAAGTTTGCGCAGAAATAGATCGTACCCCTCTAACTCAGGTGTTTGTTCTTTCCTTTGAAGTACTATCATCACAGAGTCTACTTTCGGCGGCGGTGAAAAAGAATTTTTCCCTATACTGCATATTTTTCGAATGTTATAGAAACTCTGGCTCAAAACTGTTATGAAAGTGTATTTCCTTGTACAAGAAGGTGCTGTAATTTTATCTCCAAATTCCTTTTGGACAATCAGCACAACTTTTTGAAAGGAAAGCTCTATTATCTTCCTAATCAAGAGCGACGAAATTTGATATGGTATACTACCAACGCAACAACTCAAAGATGGTAGTTCTTGCAGACGCACGTTGAGAAAATCTTTTATGCGTATCTCAAGGTTGTTATTGTTCATATTCTTTTTCAGCTCAGTTGCAAGCTTCTCGTCTATTTCATAAGCCAAAACTTTGAAATCGTTTTGAAGAAGATGTCTGGTTATAAAACCTTTCCCGGCACCTATTTCAATTATCACTTCGTTCCTTTGATCCTGAATCTGGTTTATTAAACAACGTGCAACCCTTTCATCGATCAGAAAGTGCTGACCAAAAGGTTTCATGACTCAAGAAATACCTCACAAATTCCCTCAATTGCAGTTGTTCCATCTTCTTTTATTACATTCGTATCGAGCAACATTCTCTGCCTTTCTGGTATTACTTGAGTTATCTTCACTTGCACTACTATCTTTTCATCTATATAAACTGGTGATCGATATTTAAACTGCTGTTTCACAAGTATGGTTCCCGGACCGGGGAAATCCATGCCAAGTACCTTTGAAATCAATGATGCGACAAGCATTCCATGACAGATTCTTTTTTTGAAACGTGTTGATTTCGCATACTCTTCATCAAGATGAACCGGATTTTTATCACCAGTCAGTTCTGAAAAATCTTTAACCATCTTTTCAGTTATGACAAATGCCTCATCGTAGCTCTGACCAACCTGAAAGCGCATTTTGCCACCTCCCGTGTTTAATTATACTTCAGTTGAAGATTTCAAACATTAACAACACCATCTTCAGTGTTATTCCCGAAAGGCCATGAACAATATGACATGAACAAATCCTTTAATTCTATCAACTCTTGTTTAGTCTTTTCAGTCCATCAGAAAGACTATCCAATATTTTCACGACCTTTTGCATAATCATCATACGCTCTTTCTCATGAACAGATGATCTGTTTGAAGGTATATTTCCAAAATGAAGTTCAAGAGTTCTTCAATTCTCAGCAACCTTCAAAATGATGATCTGAAATCTTTGCAAAATGTTTGTATGTCAAGATGTTCAATGAGGTGAAGCAGAAATTTTGTTTTTGATATTTCCTGTAATATTAACTACAACTTTGAGTAATTGAAAAATCCTAAAATACAATCAGTAAAGTGCAAGGGGTGAAGATATGAACAAGAAGCAAAAAAATCCGAAAACTGTCTCGCAGTATGAACTCCTTCGTATGCTAAAAGAAGGTGAAAAAGGTGCCAAGGAAGAAATGCGAAGGAGGATGACCCTTGTCGATACAGAACAATCTACTCAGATCCGATCAGGCAAAAATACCAGAAAATCGTAGCATCATTGAGTTTCTGAACTTTTCAATATCTATAGACGGTGTAAGTGTGCTCAAAAACATCGATTTGACGGTTCAAGCGGGCGAACTTACAATAGTTTACGGCCCAAGAGGGGCCGGGAAATCTGTCTTGCTCAGATCTCTCCTAAGGTTGAATAAAGAAATATATGACAACGTGAACCGTGATGGGGAGTTAATGATAAACGGTAAATCAGTAACTGCGTATGACAAAAAAACTTTGAGAAGACTCATAACATATATAGAGCCATCTTTCGTTGAAGCATTGGATCATCTGAAGTTTGGTGAGTTTATAAACCTGGTTTTATCTGAAAAACAAGTGGCTTTAGACGAGTTTTCTTCAGAATTAGATAGACTTGGCATCTTAAAATTACTTAGAAGAGAATTGCAAACCCCCTTGAAGGAATTCTACACGATGGAAAAGATCATGATTCTACTTTTTGCGGCGATAGTGAGAAAATCATCCATAATAGTTCTGGATTGCATTCTTGATCATGTTGATGATGAAACACTCGTTCCTGTTATCAAAGAACTTTCAACACTTAAAGAAGATAGAGTAGTTATATTGAGTACCAGGCATAAAAACCGTTTTCTACCCCTTGCAGATGTTTTTGTAATCATGAAAGATGGTAAAATTGAATATAAAGGAGCACCAAGAGAATTGATTTTGAAGAGGTGACAACTTGAAGGTCATTACTGTTACTCTCAACCCTGCGTTGGATAGAGAGTTAGTGATTGAGGATTTTCATATTAATGAGCTTCACAGGGTGGCACACTATAGAGATATCATGATGTCACCAGGGGGCAAGGGAATCAATGTATCTATAGCACTGGCAAAATTGGGAGTACAGTCTATAGCTATAGGAATTTTAGGTGGTTATGTTGGTCGTGTTCTTTTAGCAGAACTGAGTAAACTCAGTCCTCTGATAAGTACAAGTTTTGTCCACATAGACCAAGAAACACGCGAAAACATTTCCATAATTGATCCGAGGAATCACACTCTGACTGAAATCAATTCTCCAGGACCCGTCATCGAAAAACATGCCTTAGATCTTCTGTTGAAGCGCTACGAGATCTTTCTATCTCGTGCCGAAATGGTGGTTCTGTCGGGAAGTCTACCCCCAAATCTCCAGGGTGATGTCTACGGAATTCTAGCAAAGATTGCAAAACAAAGGGGGAAACAGATTTTCATGGAGGTAGCCGATCAGTACATCAAACTTGCTCTTCAAATTCAAGCGCCAGACATAATCAAACCCGACGTAAGAGAGAAGAACGTTGTTCTGGGGAAAGAGCTTGCCACACTCGATGATTACGTTCAAGCGGCTGTTGAACTTGTCAAGATGGGGTGCAAGATGGCTGTGATTTCTTACCAAATCAAGAATGACGTTGTAGCAACGACCGATGGAGTTTGGTTAATAACCACACCTTTGGATATAGAAATTTCCAATCTGCTTGGAGCTGGCGACGCATATATGGCAGCCATGGTCTATAAAAAATTTTCCTTACCAAATAGTGATCTTCTTGAAGTGGCAAAATTTGGTTATGCCGCTGCACTGGCAAAAACAAAGAAGTTGCCCAAGCAAATGCCAGAATATGATGAGATTGTGGCTTGTCTGCAAGATTGCCAAGTTGAGAAATTGCGGTAGGTGGTCTGAATGCGAGTATACGATATAATGGTCCGGGATGTTACAGCAGTCACCAAAGATGAAACCGTTGGTAACGTTTTGAAAATTATGTCCAGCCAACTTCTCGCAGGTATACCAGTCGTCTCAGAAGATATGCGTGTCATTGGTTTTGCTAGTGAGAGTGACATAATTAAAGCGGTCGTTCCAAGTTATTTTTCTCTCTTGCAGTCGACCTCGTTCATCCCAGACATGAATCAATTTCTGAGAAATGCCATTCTTATAAAGGATAAGCCCATATCGGAATACATGACCCATCCACCAATAGTGGTTAACGAAAATGCTATGCTAGTTCATGTTGCCGATATAATGATTCGACACAACACCAAGGCAATACCTGTTGTCGATGATCAAGGCAGGTTAGTGGGGGTAGTCAACAGAACTAATATCCTCAAAGCAGCAATGGAAGGGGCTCTTTGAGTGAAGAGGGTTTATGTAACATTCCTCGGCTGTAAGGTTAATCAGTATGAAACTGAGTACATGATTGAAAAACTGGAACAGAATGGATTTGTTATCTCTCCACACCCCTCAAAGGCAGACTTCTGCGTTTTGAACACTTGCATGGTCACTTCAGAGGCTTCAAGAAAATCGCGACAAATGCTTCGAAAACTGAGAAGATTGAATCCCAAAGCCTTGATAATTGCAACGGGTTGTTACGCTCATTTGCAAAAAAAGGAACTGATAAAAATAGGGGCAGATTTGGTACTTGGCAACGACGAGAAGATAGATTTAGTCAATTATATACAAAGATATTTACAGGAACAGGAAGCAGAAACAGTCTGTGTCTCAGAGTCAGTGCGTAGGATTGACGAAAAGGTAAAAAGCTTCTTGTCTGATAGAACAAGAGCGTACATCAAAGTAGAAGACGGGTGTAACGAATTTTGCAGCTATTGTATCGTTCCTTTTGCAAGAGGCTACCAGATAAGGTCTAAACTTGCTAGTACGGTGGTGGAAGAGGCAAAAGGACTTTTAGAAAATGGTTATAGAGAGATTGTCTTGACGGGAATCAACCTTGGAAAATATGGTGTCGACCAACAATCGAGTCTTTCTGAACTCTTAAAGAGCTTGTTGGAGAAGCTCTCTGGTGATTTTAGAATTAGACTGAGTTCAATAAATGTTCAAGATATTACCAGCGAACTTATAGAACTTTTTGCACAGAGTGACAGAATTTGTCCACATTTACATATTCCTATACAAAGCGGATCAAATACAGTTTTGCTGAAGATGAACAGAAAATATACCGTTGAAGATGCCTATAGAATATTTGATAAACTAAGGGGAATCAATCCAGATTTTTCAATTACGACGGATGTCATAGTCGGTTTTCCAGGTGAGACAGTTGGAGATTTCAAGCAGACTCTCGAAATGATAAGTAAGGTAGAATTTTCAAAAGTTCATATCTTTAGATATTCATCAAGACCTGGAACGGTAGCTGTAAAATTCAACTATCAAGTACCGTCTGACGAAAAAGAACGTAGGAGCAAAGAACTGCACAAAGTCGCAGAGGAAGTTTCAAGAGCCTACAGAGAAAAAAGTGTGGGGAAACTTAGAAAAGTTCTGGTGGAACAAATGAGATCTGGTATATCTTCGGGATACGATGAATATTATGTGAGGCATGAATTCACCGGTGGTTGTGTAGGAAACTTTGAAATCGTTTCACCGAAGTGCGTTAACAGTACAGGGGTGGTGTCAAGACTTGTTGATTTGGAAGGGTCGATGGCAAAGGAAGCCTGAGGTAACTCTATCGATAGATGAACCAGGAGTACTTTATGGCGGTATACCTTATGAAACAATGAGAACCTACCAAAAAAAGTTGTTCGCTGGTAAGTTCCACTATGATCGTCTTTCTGTATCAGCCAGTTATCTGGGTATGAATATTCCCATGAATTATGAAGATTTTCGCGAAACCATTTTACAGGGTGTTGATAACTTTGATGATGATGTATCAATAAGAATTCTGCTCTTACCTCGTGGTGAGATCAGCGCCTTTAAGTATCAACTTCATACCAGTGAATTAGTCATTTACATGGATCATCTCAAAATTTCTCAAATCGAAGGAAAGGTCAAGATAAAATTGAGCAATGTAAGAAAGATAGACACTTATGCAACACCGGCCGACTTAAAAGTTGTTGGTAGAACGGACATCTTACTTGCAAAATCGAAGAAAGGTAATGCCTATGATGTTCTAATGCTTGGTAGTAGAGGACAACTTTGTGAGGGTACCTTCACAAATGTATTTCTTGTGAAGGATAATCGTGTTATAACTCCAGATTTAGATAGCGGTATCCTACCGGGTATCACTAGAAAGAATGTAATAAACTTGTGTAAATCCCTGGGAATAGTTGTGGAAGAACGTTGGGTAGAAGCGTCAGAATTGTACGGGGCTGATGAAATCTTTCTCACTCATACGAGTAGAGGCATAGTACCAGTCGATGAACTTGATGGTTGGAGAGAATATTCAAAATCTCTTGGATCCTTCTTGTCAGAGAGATTTGAAGACTATATAAAGAGTGTAGAAGAGAATTGGATATGAAAAGAATAAGCGAAATCTTCGACTCACTTTCTAACAAGAGCGAAGTATTCAAAGAACTAAAACTCAGAGTAATACTTTCGGACCTGAAAGATTTCTTGGGTGAGTCGCTCGCGCGACATTGCAGGTTCGTAGAATTTCGCGATGGTGTGCTTTATTTTGAGTGTGATGATCCTGTGTGGCTGACTGAAGCAAATTTTATGCGAAAGAAACTTAAGGAAAAAATAAAGCAGATTCTTTCTGATCTACAAATTGTTGATGTCAACTTCAGGAGGTGCAAGCAGTGCCAATAGAATACGGTGCAGAAAGTATTCAGATTCTCAAGGGTCTTGAAGCAGTTAGAATGAGACCTGGTATGTATATTGGTTCTACAGGAAAGAGTGGATTACATCATCTGATATATGAAATTGTTGACAATAGTATAGATGAAGCTATGGCTGGTTTCTGTAATACCATTCGTGTTACCCTGTTTGAAGATGGAACCGTAGAGATTGAAGACAACGGTAGAGGTATACCAGTCGATATTCACCCAGAAACAGGTAAGAGTGCACTTGAAGTTGTTATGACAACTCTTCATGCTGGTGGAAAATTCTCGAAAAATGTTTACAAAGTTAGTGGCGGACTGCACGGTGTAGGCGCCTCGGTAGTCAATGCTCTATCTGAAGAGCTAGAAGTGTGGGTACACAGAGAGGGAAAAGTGTACTATCAAAAATATGCAAGAGGTATACCACAGTGCGCAGTTACAGTGATTGGAGAATCAAACAAGACAGGGACTATAACGCGTTTCAAACCTGACGCACAGATATTTTCCACATTAGAATTCGATCCAGATATCGTTGAAAGTAAACTCAGAGAACTAGCTTTCCTCAACTCGGGCTTAAAGATCATTTTTGAGGATAAGGTTAATGAATACACAAATACTTTTCAGTACAAAGGTGGCTTAAAAGAGTACATTAGATTCCTGGCACAGGGAGAGAGGACTTTACATGAAGTGATTGAAATATCTGGTGAACACGAAGAAGTACTCGTCAATATAGCCATTCTTTATACTGAGACATATGATCAAGAGAGAATTTATTCTTATGCAAACAATATCAGAACTATTGACCATGGTACTCACGTGACAGCATTCAAGAATACGATAACAAAAATGCTCAATGAGTATGGAAAGTCATTGGGGGTACTGAAAAAGGATGAATCTTTTCAAGGTGAAGATGTTCGTGAGGGTTTGATTGCGATAATCAGTGTTTTCTTGAAAGATCCCGAATTTGAAGGACAGACAAAATCAAAACTTGGAAGCGAGAACGCGGGCTCTGCCGTTTCAAAGGTGCTGCGAGACAAACTTTCAGAATACTTCGAGCTCAATAAATCTGTTCTAAAAGTTATACTCGATAAAGTGGTCAAGACAATGCAATCTCGCGAGGCTGCCAGAAAAGCTCGGGAACTAATTAGACGCAAGAATGCGATGGAGAATTCATCACTTCCAGGTAAACTCGCAGACTGTGTTTCGTCAGATGTTGAAAAATCTGAACTATTTATAGTCGAGGGAGATTCAGCGGGGGGATCTGCAAAACAGGCGCGCGATAGAGACTATCAAGCAATTCTTCCGTTGAGGGGAAAAATCTTAAATGTTGAAAAATCCTCGATTCAAAAACTATTGTCAAATGAGGAAATTAAGAACATCATCGTCGCAGTCGGAACAGGTATAGGTGATAGTTTTGACATATCTAAACTTCGTTATGGAAAGGTAATTATCATGACCGATGCCGATGTAGATGGTGCTCATATTAGGACT
The DNA here is from genome assembly GCA_046294065.1 of Pseudothermotoga sp. Lineage (GTDB taxonomy): Bacteria > Thermotogota > Thermotogae > Thermotogales > DSM-5069 > Pseudothermotoga_B. The sequence goes on along the minus strand of JBKBIU010000021.1, from coordinate 1,071 downwards.
TTGTTATTAACATTCTTTTTCAGATACATGAAACAACTTATTGAAGAAGGAAAAGTATATATCGCAGTTCCTCCTCTTTATAAAGTTGACTTTGCTTCCAATTCAACATATTTATACACCGAAGAAGATTTTAAAGTACTGAGAAAAGAATTGGGTGACGGGAGAAAGATAGAAGTTCAAAGGTACAAGGGTCTTGGTGAAATGAACCCAGAACAGTTATGGGAAACGACTATGAACCCTGAAACAAGAAAACTCATCAAAGTCACCATCGAAAATGCAGAGGAAGCAGATAGACTTTTCAATCTGTTGATGGGTGAGAACCCTTCGGAAAGAAGAAGTTTTATAGAGAAACATGCACTGAAGGTGACCTACTTGGATGTATAATTCAAACAAGGCGATAATATTTGGGGGGGTCTTTTTAGTTTTTATTTTTTTCTTCACAAACATAAAATCTTTACCAACTGTCTTTCACCAGAAAACAAACAACGTACCAACTTATCTTGTGTCTTACAAAAACAGGATCTGGTGGACGTCGCAGAATGGTGAGCTCTTGTGCACAGCAAAGTCGGCAGATGTTTTAAAAAAAGTTGTCGTTAGCGGCGTAGATGTTGAGGAACTATTTGTGAAGAAAGATTCTTTTGAAATAATCAATTTGTTGAAAGATATCTTAGACGATCCATACATTGCAGAAATAAGAATAAAACAGAAGTGTGCGATTCTTTTAAAAGGTGTTATATTATATTTCAGTGACTGGAATGATTTGGTGAATCACGTTTCAAGTTTGAAGGATTTGATTCCCATCATGCAACCAAAAACTGAATATTACTTAACTTCAGCCGGACTTGTTTACAAGATCAGAGGTGGTGGCGGTGAGGAAGAGTGAAAACTATGTGTCGATTGATATTGGCTCTCATTCCACAAAAGGGTTAGTTATCTCAAAAACATCCGATGGTTATGAACTTCTTGCTCACTTTCATTTGAAAACGCGGGGGATAGATGGTGGAGATGTGAAGGATGCTATTGCTCTGCGCGATACGTTGAGTCAACTGATATCGCAAGTGGATGAAGTAG
>JBKBIU010000271.1:0-2279 GCA_046294065.1 Pseudothermotoga sp. | reverse complement strand
TTTGCTTCATTTGCTTTACCTGAGGACATAGATGGTGTCATAACAGATGAGAATATTCCGAAAGAATTCGAAATCTTCTTACTGGAGAAAGGCGTTCAAGTGTACAAAGCATGAGGGGAGGAGGAGGATTAGCTTTGAAAAAGCAAACCGAAGATATCGTTAGAGAATTTGAGAAAATGACAAACAAAAGATATCAAGTCTATAATCGTTCAATGCATCACTTGGATGGTTCAACCCTTTTTATGTGCAAAAATCAACAAGAGAAGTACCTTATTGTAATTGGGAGAAAGGGAATATGTGAGAAATTCGAAGGCGAGAAAATCGGCAGTGTTGAAAACTTGGATATAATACTCGGCCAGCTTTCACACAAAAACTGCGATGCCATAAGAGAACTCTTTGATCTTAAGCCAAAGACATGTACCAAGAAAACCTCCTTCGGTTTTGGTGATAGACTTGGAATTGCCACAGCCGCACATGCTCAAGTAGCCAAAAATTACGATCTATTCCCAATCTTTGCTCAACAATCTGTTAGAGAACTTTCAAGAACCCAGAGAACTTTCAAAGATGCTCTCGAAAGCGCTGTTTGGGGCCTCTTTGAAAGCGGTTATGATGGAACATTTGGAGCCGATGCGGACCATGTAAAACAGATCGAAGACCTATTGAAGGCTGCTCACGAAGGATACAGTATGTACACCATAGATCCATCGGAATATGTGAAAAACGTGGATAAGATGAGTCAAAGAGAGATCGCAGATTTCTACCAGTCTCACCCAAGAAGGAGAGAATTAGAGACAAAATATGTTGGGAAAACCTTCACACTTTCAGAAAAGAAGCTTGTCATGGATGAAGAGAACTTCGTCAAAATCTTTGTTATGTACATCGATGTGTTAGAACATGTTGTCAAGTGCTACGATGCACTCAAGGGTGTGAAAAAAGACTTTGATCTTGAGATCTCTATAGATGAAACCTCAACACCGACAACACCTTTAGCCCACATATTCATCGTACAAGAACTTAGAAGAAGGGGTGTTGATTTCCAAACCCTTGCACCAAGATTCGTTGGTCAGTGGCAAAAGGGGATCGACTACATAGGGGATCTTTCCCTGCTTGAGAAAGAGGTAGCAATTCACAGTGAAATTGCTAAAACACTGTCTGGATACAGACTATCTTTGCATTCAGGGAGCGATAAATTCAGCACATATCCAATCTTTGCAAGGTATACTGAGGGTAACCTACACATCAAGACTGCGGGGACTAGTTATCTGGAAGCGATTAAAGTAATTGCTGTGAAAGATGTTTCACTTTACAGACAAATTCATAAATACGCATTAACGCGTTTTGAAACGGACAGAGCGTCCTATCATGTAACTACCGATCTCACAAGAATACCCGATGTTGACCAATTACCCGACTCAGATCTTGTAAAGCTTTTTGAAATGCCCGATGCCCGCCAACTGATTCACATAACCTATGGTTCAATACTAACAGCCATGGAATCAGGACGTTATCTTTTCAAGGATCGCATTTTGAAGACTCTCTTTGAACACGAGAGAGAGCACTACGAACTCTTGAAAAACCATATGCAAAAACATCTAAATTTACTCAAAGTTTGAAAGGAGTGTTGAGGATGAAAGAAGCCTACAAGTTGTTCAGTTTGGATGGCAAAGTTGTAGTCATAACAGGAGGTGCAGGGATACTTGGATCAGCCATAGGAAAAGGTTTAGCAAAGTTTGGTGCAAAGATTGCTGTCTGTGACATAAAAAATTTTGATGTTGTGGCTGGCGAGATGCAAAAGGCTGGTTTTGAAGCAAAGGGATACTACATGGATGTCTTGAGTGTCGATGCAATTAAGAAAACTTACGAAGAAATTTTGAGAGATTTTGGCAAAGTGGATGTCTTACTCAATGCGGCTGGTGGGAACATACCACAAGCAACAACATCTGCAGAATTAAGTTTTTTTGATATGCCCCTCGATGCACTTCAAAAAGTGATTTCACTGAACCTTTTTGGTGGTGCAATATTGCCATCACAGATCTTTGGCAAATTCATGGTAAATAGAGAGGAAGGTGGATCGATCATAAACATTTCCTCAATGGCAGCCTTTAGACCCCTGACGCGCACCATTGGTTATTCTGCAGCAAAAGCAGCCGTGAGCAACTTCACTCAGTGGCTTGCTGTTCACCTTGCTATGGAATACAACAAAAACCTTAGAGTCAATGCCATTGCGCCAGGATTTTTCTTGACACAGCAAAACAGATATTTGTTACTTGACGAACAGG
>JBKBIU010000270.1:0-2293 GCA_046294065.1 Pseudothermotoga sp. | reverse complement strand
ATTTTTGCCGACTTTTTCTCCAATGCCGGTGGCGATTGGTACACAACCTATTTTCCACAGCCAACTTTTGTCTCATCCAGAAAGTATTTCTGTCATGTTGAAACATCTTCGTACACTGTCTTTGATTTCACCAAAGACCATCTTCAGATAGAGATCTGGCAGCTGCCGGTAACTGTGAAGATCTACTGTGCTGAAAGCTGGCAAGATCTTTTTGCCAAAATGACTTCAGTCCTTGGAAGACAACCTGAGATTCCAGAATGGACCTTAGATGGAGCCATATTGGGAATACAGGGTGGCACTCAAATAATGCTTGAGAAAACAGAGAAGATGAGGAACAAAGGATTGAAGATAGCCGGTGTCTGGATCCAAGATTGGGAAGGTAAGAGAGTAACCACCTTTGGAAGACAATTGATGTGGAACTGGCAGTATTCTGAAGAGCTTTATCCAAACTTGCCAAAGACAATCGAAGAATTACAGAAAGAGGATGTAAGAGTTTTAGGTTATATAAATCCCTTTCTTGCACTGGAAGGAAATCTATACACAGAAGCAAGCAGTAAAGGTTTTCTTGTAAAAAACACAAATGGTGATGAATACCACGTTGTTGTAACAACCTTCCCGGCAGCAATTGTCGATTTGACAAACCCACTGGCTTGCGAATGGTTGAAGAATGTGATAAAGAAAAATATGATAGGCATAGGCCTTTCGGGCTGGATGGCAGACTATGGCGAATACCTACCCACCGATGCTGCTGTTCACAGTGGCGAATCTGCAGAATTAGTTCACAACAAATTCCCCGTTCTTTGGGCTAAGGTGAATTATGAAGCAGTTAAAGAATCTCAAAAAAACGATATTGTCTACTTCATGCGTTCTGGCTATACGGGCAGTGCAAGATACACACCTTTATACTGGAATGGTGATCAATTGGTGAACTGGTCCAAAGATGATGGTTTGGCGAGTGTAATACCAGCAACCTTGTCTCTCGGTATGAGTGGTGTCGCTTTTACTCATTCAGACATCGGTGGTTACACTACTTTAGCAAAAAATGTTCCAGATATGATAAAGACAGTGAGATCAAAGGAATTGTTCCTAAGATGGACAGAACTCGCTGCTTTCATGCCTGTCATGAGAACACATGAGGGAAATTGGCCAGATGAAAACTGGCAATTTGATTCAGATGAAGAAACAATCGAACATTTTGTGAGGATGACGGAACTTCACAGAAAACTCAAAAATTATTTCTTAAAGTGCGCCCATGAATATTACAAGAGCGGTTTACCAATTATAAGACCTCTTTTTCTTCATTACCATGAATCTCTCTGTTACAGCGAGCAATACGAATTCTTGGTTGGTAGAGATATACTCTTTTGCCCCGTCTTAGAGAAAGATGTGAAGGAAATCAACGTTTATCTCCCTGATGATCTTTGGATTCACTACTGGACTGGAAAGGAATATTATGGTGGTGAGTACAGGATTTCTGCCCCCGTCGGGAAGCCTGCATTTTTCATAAGGAAGGAAGGCGAAAAACCTTGGAAAGATTAAAGGTTGGACTCTTAGGCTTGATGCAACCAAATTTCAGAGGAAATAAACAACAGGTGTTCGATAAATGTCTCAAAGGTTTATCTGAACTTTCAGAAGAACTGGATTTTGATCTATACCATGTGAGAAATCTGGTTTCTGATGTTGAACATACCAAAAGTTCTTTGAAAGAACTTGAATCCCATGGTATAGATTTACTTTTGATCTTGAATGCCTCCTTTGCTTCCGGTTACCTTGCACAAGCTCTCTTTGATTTCAACGGTTTTCTTGGTTTTTGGGCTGTCCCTGAAGACGGACAAAAAGGTCCTTTACCACTCAATTCGCTATGTGGTATGAATTTGAACGTTGGTTTGCTCAGAAAGAAAAGACCACACAGGAAGTTTAAGTGGTTTTACGGGTATCCAGATCAAGAGATCTTCAAAAAACGCCTCTTTCTTACTGTAAAAGCCTTAGGTACTATCAAGAGATTGAGAGGTAAAAGGATTTTACAAGTAGAGGGCTGGGCTCCCGGGTTTGATAATCTATCCTACGAGTCAAGTGACTTGTACAATCACTTTGGTGTAATCGTAGAAGGGATCAGTTTTGAAGAGTTCAAAAAGATGATTCTGTCTCAGAGATCTTTTGAAAAAACTATCGTTCAGATGAAAAAACACTTCATCAATATAGATGATCTTTCCAAACAGAGCCTGCCAAAGGCAGCGGCTCTGGTAGATGCAGTTAAAGAACTTCGTGAAAGAGGTTATGAAGGTTTTGCCAT
>JBKBIU010000269.1:0-2299 GCA_046294065.1 Pseudothermotoga sp. | reverse complement strand
AAAAGTGAATGAAGTAGTTTCAAGAAATGGTCAAGCAAGAAACCTGGATAGATTGATGAGTTTACTCAACGAAACGGAGTTGTCTTTGGTAAGACGGGCGGTGAATAGCAAGGGTGCAAAAAAATATGGAAATGATCCTCTCTACCGAAAGAGCACAGCCTTTGAAGCGCTCATGGGATTTCTTTATTTATCACAAGATTACGACAGACTGATGAAACTGATTGAAATTACCTTGGAGAATGACGAAGATGATTGTCTACGGTAAGAGCGTTTTAGACGAGATAATAAGAACCCGATATCCTGTCAGAAAGATTTATCTTAAAGAAAGTGACGATGACAAGTTCAGGGGGATCGAACAACTTCTGAGGAACTACAATTATCCCTATACCTACGTAACTCCAAAGCACTTAGAAAAACTCTGCGGTGAGGAGAAAAATCAAGGTATAGTGATAGACTTGGATTTTCATTACAGTGACGAGAGATCTCTTGAAGGTAATTTGATAGTTTTACTCGATCATGTTGTTGATCCACACAATCTTGGTGCCATAATCAGAACATCGGTTGGTGCCGGTGCAAGTGCTGTCGTAATCACCAAAGACCGGTCTGCCAAAGTGACGGCAGCAGTTGTAAAGGTCTCTGCTGGTACGGTCTTTAGGATACCGATCGTCGTTGTAACAAACCTCGCAAATACGATTGAAAGATTACAAAAGCGTGGTTATTGGGTCTATGGAGCCGATATGCAAGGCAAAAACCTTTTCGAGGAAAGATTCATCCCGCCAGTCGCCGTTGTCTTTGGAAACGAAGGGGAGGGCTTGAGCAGACTTGTTAGAGAAAGATGTGATCAGTTGATCAGCATACCCATGTTTTCATCCATAGATTCATTGAATGTATCGGTGAGTGCCGGAATAGTGTTGTTTGAAATTGCAAGAAAATGTTTCACTCCAAACTAGAAAGGACATAGTGAATGGTGAATTTGAATTTCCAATATAAATCACCGCAACTTTCAAGTGGATACATATTGAAGGGGAAAAACTTCAGAGTTTCCTTGATCAAATACCAAACGCTCTATGAGCACCCTTTACCTGGTACAGAATTAGTCGAGGTCTATCATATTGAACCAAAAGAAAAACCTGTGGGTTCTCTGATGCTCCTACACGGTCTTGGAACGATCAATATCCCATTCTTGTTATGGATGGGTATGCACATAGCAAATGCTGGTGTGAGAACCTTTCTTCCTATCCTTCCTGGTAACCTCACCCGAACTGCCGACGGATCGATGAGTGGAAGAGAATATTTCTCGGCTGATGTCAAAAAAATGGTTCTCTTTTGGGAACATGCAGTTGTCGATGTAATGACCACATTACAAATTACAAAAGAGAAGGGATGGTGGCATGAAAACAATTGCCTTGTCGGCTACTGTCTTGGTGGAATGATCTCTGTGATTCTAAGTGCCATAAGTCAAGAATTTCGAAAAACAATAATCATAACTTCGGGTGGAGATATAGCCACTTTGATGTGGTATTCACCTACTCTTGCTTATTTTCGAAGAGATGTTAAAAAAGGGCTTGGCAAAGAATACAAGATGGATGATAAAGATTGGTTTTTGGAGACTTTCGAGAAAGATATGAGAAAACTTGATTCATTTAAGAGCATAGACGAGATGATAAATTCACAGATTCATCCAATACTCAAGATCGATCCTATCGCATATGCAAGATTCACACAAAAAGACAGAATAACTTTCATAGAAGCACTTTTCGATAGAGCTTTACCGTTAAGAACAAGAAAAATCTTGTGGGATGCACTTGGAAAACCAAAAAGATACATCATTCCCACGGGACATGTTACTTGGTTACCCTTCCAATACTTCCTTGGAAGTCTCATTTTGAAAGAAATGAATATAAAAGAATTCAAGAGGAAGATAAAACTGCTCGAAAAACCCAAGTTAGAAGAGAAATAGCTCATCTGTTCTTTACTTCTATCAACCTTGGAAGGAGAAACTCCGGTGTTCTCACTCTACCTCCGTAGAGTCTGTCTCTGAGTTCTGTTGGAGTTGCGTTTATCATTTCGAACTGAAAACCTTCAATCTGTATTGCCCATATGCCTTGGTGGGGCTCAGAAAAAGATATGGGAGCAGCGGATTTATAAACGACGTTAACTCCATCGTTTGCAACTCTTTTCAGTTGATAGGTGTTATCAACTTTTTCTACAATATAGCTCACCGTTTTCTCATATCGATCGATCTTCTCTTTGAAGGTGAATCTAATTCCATCTTTGGAAACATTACCAATCGAAATTG
>JBKBIU010000268.1:0-2308 GCA_046294065.1 Pseudothermotoga sp. | reverse complement strand
CCCTTTGCAACGGCCGGATCTTCAAGTTGATCACATATCGCGACCTTGTACCCAGCTTGGACCAATTTCTTTAGATAAACATTCAAAGCGTGATAGGGTACACCAGCCATTGGTGCACCTTGCCTATGTGTCAGTACCAGATCTAGAACTCTGGACACGAGTTGGGCATCTTCAAAAAACGCCTCGTAGAAATCACCGAGGCGAAAAAGTAGTATTGCATCTTTGTATCGTGACTTTATTTGCATGTACTGTTGCATCATTGGTGTGAGTTTCAAATGATCTCACCTTCTCTTTGGCTCGATCACCCTATCTATCAGCCCGTACTTTAAAGCTTCATAGGCATCCATGAAAAAGTCTCTGTCTGTGTCTTTTTCTATTTGTTCGAATGGCTGGCCTGTTTTTTCACTCAGGATGGTATTTATCAAATTCTTTATTCGGAGAAGTTCCTTGGTTATTATCTCTACATCTTTGACAGGTCCTTCGGCACCGCCAAGTGGTTGGTGAAGCATTATCCTGGCATTGGGCAATGCGAATCGTTTTCCCTTAGTACCACTTGCGAGCAATACTGCAGCCATGGAAGCGGCTTGACCTACACAGATTGTGGTTACTTCACATTTCACATACTGCATAGTGTCGTATATAGCAAGGCCGGCGGTTACAGACCCACCGGGGCTGTTTATATAGAGCTGTATATCCTTGTCTGGATCCTCGGCTTCGAGAAACAAGAGTTGTGCCACCACAAGATTTGCCGTGTGGTCATCTATGGGATAACCAAGAAAAACGATTCGATCTTTCAAAAGCCTTGAATAGATATCATAAGCTCTCTCATACCTACCGGTGGTTTCTATCACAGTTGGGATCAGTTGATCATTTATTTTCATCTTTCTTTTCCCCCCTATTCAGTTCGTCTGGTGTGACATCAACTATCTTTGCCTTTTGGAGAACTAAATCAGCAACCTTTCTCTTCAACAGCTCCCAGCGAACATCGTTGGATATATCATGGCGTGACTTCAAGATCGACTTAGCCCTATCAACTGAAATCCCCCATGCAACTGCCAAATCTTGCGATTGTGCTTCTACTTCCTCATCGGTCACCGCCAAGCTGTTTTCTTTTGCAACTTTTTCTATAGAAAGATTCCTTTTGAGGTCTGTTAGATAATAGTTTCTGAGAGCCTCTCTGAGTTTCTCGGGATCGTTTTCATGATCTTTGAGCAACTTTTCATATTCCTGACTGTCTTGTTTGATCTTCTCAAAAGCTCTCTCTACGAGTTCAGCCACCGTGCGTTCTGATATCAGTAACTCCGACTCGTTTGCTAAAATGTCAATCACTTGATTTCTCAGAAACTCCTTCATATCCCTTTCGTAAAGCTCGGAACCTTCTTTTTCGAGTGCATCTTTCAGTTGTTGAAGTGTTTCATACTCAGAACTAACAGCCTTTGCAAGTTCATCAGAAATGTCAAGCAGTTTCCTTTTATTGACCTGTTCAATCTCTATTTTGTAATGGTAGATTTTATCTTTGCCAAAATCTCTGTCGAACTCAACTACGTCGCCCGCCCTTTTACCGATGACTTCCGTTACAATAGGTCTGTCATCTTCTTTATAAAGAACATACTCATTAACCTTCTCATTCATCACTGTCTTTCCATTCGTTGTTACTGTCATTTTGACTCTCACCATATCTTCATAGTCAGCAGGACCGTCTTTGGGTTCCAATATGGCATGGAATTCCTGTAACTCCTTAAGCCTTCTTTCGACGTAACCTGCCAGAATCGATGGTTTGTCAAGCCTTTTCAATTCAAACTCTTCGAAGGGCTTTATGACAACCTCTGGTTTTTTGTGGATCTGTAGAACCAATCTTGCACCATTTTCGTTAATATCGAAATCCTCTAAAATTGGCGGTAAAAGCAGTTCTTCATCGTTTTCAATTTTTCCAGCAACCTTCTGCCAGAGTATCTCAAGCATCTCGGACTTAATCGTTTCAGGGTAGCGCATCCTCAGTAAATGTTTTGGTGCCCTTCCTTTTCTAAATCCAGGGATCTCCACCCTATTAGCAACTTCTTTGATGGCAACGTCTTCAGCCTCTACAGTTTCATCTCTGGTGAAAATGTATTCATAGACCTCCAGATTTTTCTCTTGTGTCTTGATATTCTTTTGCATCTTACGACCTCCTTGAATGTCTTCTGTTACATTATATCATGACACAAAAAAAGCAGGCTTTCGCCTGCAAACTTGGCTGGGAGGGGAGGACTCGAACCTCCACTGGCGGATCCAGAGTCCGCTGTCCTACCATTAGACGACCTCCCAATGC
>JBKBIU010000020.1:0-12390 GCA_046294065.1 Pseudothermotoga sp. | reverse complement strand
CCTGTAGGACACTTGAAGCACCGTGCAAGACTAAGGGGAAATTAGGAAGTCTCTTCGCAATCTCTGACAATCTTTCGAAATCTAGTTTTGGTTCACCTTTGAACTTGTATGCACCATGACTGGTACCTATTGCTATGGCAAGTGAGTCGACACCTGTTCTTTCAACAAACTCTACTGCTTTGTCAGGATCTGTATAACTGGCTTCCTTTTCATTTACAACAACGTGTTCTTCAACTCCAAGAAGTCTTCCAAGCTCCCCTTCAACGACTACTCCTCTTGGGTGTGCATAATCTACAACTTGCTTTGTTAGTTTCACATTCTCTTCGAATGGTAGGTGAGATCCATCGATCATGACGGAGGTGAAACCTGCATCGATAACGGCTTTACACAATTCAAAGGAATCACCATGATCAAGATGAACACAGATGGGAATATCAGGTGCATCTTCCACTGCAGCTTCGATCAGTTTCATCAAATATATTTGTTTTGCATACTTTCTTGCACCTGCAGAAATTTGAAGAATCAATGGTGCTCTTTCTTCTTTTGCAGCTTCGATAACCCCTTGAAGAATCTCCATGTTGTTCACGTTGAATGCACCTATGGCATATTTTCCGTAGGCTTTTCTAAACATTTCTTTGCTACTGACGAGTGGCATCTTAAGACCTCCCATGGTAGGATTGAAGTTGGCGGAGGCGGTGGGACTCGAACCCACAAGGTGGCTTCACCACCACCGATTTTCAAGACCGGCTCCTTAGCCAATTCGGACACGCCTCCAAAAGTATATTATACTTGAGCAATCAAATTTTGCAACACTCAATCAAAAGAGGGGAAGAGTCTATGAGAATAGCAATTCTCAACCATTATGCAAGTCTACCACAGATGGGCAGTTCGGAGACGAGGCATTTTGAACTGGCAAAGAGATTTGTGAGGGATGGGAACGATGTGGATGTATACGTAGGAGATTTTTCCCATCTCAACCGTCAAAAATGGACCGACATTTACACAGAAGATTTCAAATTTCAGGGCATCAAATTCATTGTTGTTAAAACGAGAGAATACTCTAACAACTCCCTGGTAAGATTTCTTTCTTCTCATGATTACTTCAAAAATGGTAAGAAAAGGATCTTGAAAAACGAGTATGATGCTGTTATTTCTTCATCACCTCATCCCTTTTCCTGGAGTCTTGGTTGGTATTACTGTAAAAGAAAAAGAGCAAAATTCATAATCGAGATAAGAGATATCTGGCCAGATGATCTTGTTTCACTTGGAATGATAAGTTATTCCCATCCAGTGGCAAAGTTTTTCAATTACATGTGCAAAAAATATTATCCTAAGGCATCGCAAATAATTAGCCTATTGCCAGATCTATCCCAACATTTCCGGCGTCTCGGTTTACAAAATAGGGAGATTATATATATACCAAATGGTGTTGATATTGAAGCTTTTCAAAATCCCATGCAATGTGCAGATGTAGATGAAATTCTTTCTAAAGTACCACAGGGTATTAAAGTTGTTTACGCTGGTTCAATCGTTCCACACAAGGGTGTCAGGGAATTTGTTGAACTTTTGAATCAAATTGATCAGACCGTAATGCGAAAATTTGTCTTTCTCTTTGTTGGGCCATCGCAAAAGGAATACCTATCGCAAATAAGAGCGGTAGCAAAAGAGAATGTTTTTTTCTTCGGTGCAGTATCAAAGACTTCTATACCATATCTCTTTTCAAAGAGCGATGTTTTGCTATTCACCCTTTCAAAAACACAGATGAAAAACCCCGCCGTCAGTTCATACAAAGTACTCGATTACATGGCATCTGCTAAACCCGTACTGAGTGTTGATGTCGATGGTTTGATCTTCAAATTGACCAATGGAGCTCTGTTTTATAAGAACAATGATCCTTTGAGTCTTCAGTTTGCCCTTGAACAAATTTTGAGTCAAGATTTGTCAGAGCTCGGACAAAGAAACATCCAATATGTCATGAAAGAAAGAACCTGGGAGATTCTCTATGAAAGAGTGAAAAAAGCTATTCTTTGTTGATCATTTTGCTACCAAGGTAGAGCAATCTTACCGAGTACTGCTGGTCTTTTCGCCCCCGTTACAGTGGGTATGTTTGTCGCCACGCCGTTGAGAAAATCGTTGGCAAGTAGCGCCATCGAAATGGCTTCTCTTGCCTTTGCAAAGGTTTTTGTTGGTATGAGAACTTTGTAGCCAAAGGATCTCAGATCCTCGAGGATGACTTTATTGAAAGCTCCACCGCCGAATACGTAAATTCTTTCTACCTTTGAAAGATATCTTTCTATATTTTTGTGAATGCAAAAAGATGTGAAATGTGTAAGCGTTCTTAGAGTATCGTAATCTTTTTTTGGAAGTCCTGAAAGGAATTCATCGTTATACCACTCTCGACCTGTGGTTTTGGGAGGTTTTCTGTTTAAGTAATCTTCATCTCTTTCAATAAGTTTTTGCAAAATCTTGTGGTCTATCCTTCCTTTCGTCGCTAAATCACCATTTTTGTCGTATTCCAAGTTGAAGTTCTCTTTTACATACAGATCGATTAAACAGTTCCCAGGCCCTGTATCAAAAGCTAAAACTGTGTCGTCTATGTAGGTAACATTGGCTATACCACCTATGTTCAAAACGACTGTACGAGGTTTTCTGAAAAAGACCCAGTCAAAATAAGAGGTGATTGGTGCCCCTTCCCCGCCCAGCGCCACGTCTTTTGTCCTAAAAGAATGGATCACCGGTACACCCAGCTCAACTGCGAGCACATCTGCTTCTCCTATTTGTAGCGTTGCCTTTTCTTGAGGCATATGATAAACGGTTTGACCATGATATCCTATCGCATCGGCTTTAATGTTCAATTTTTTTACCATATTCGCATGAACTCGAGCGATTTCAAAGTTCATCAAAGTGACGTCCCTTACAGAAGATGAAGAAGGATCGTAGGTCTTTATTATGCGCTCTTTGAAATTTTTTGGATAGTCAACACTTCTAAAATCTAAAAGTCTAAAAGTCGTCTGCCTTGCTGATCCTGAAAAAGATACAACGGCTATGTCAAGACCATCGGCGCTGGTCCCGGACATGAGTCCCACTATAATTCGTTCTTTCTTATCGAGTAATTCTAAAAAAGTGGTCCAGTACATTGTATCCCTCCGAAAACTACGTTGTGCAAAAGTATTCTAATTCTCATTATTTCGTCTTCATGCCTTTTGATGAATCCCTTGTTGGTTAAAAAGATTACAAACAGCCCATCTTCCCTGCACCAGATAGTTGTGCCAGTGAACCCACTGTGCCCAAAGGATTTTTCCGAGAGCATGTCACCACTGCTTGTACCGCTGGCAGGACACATCCAGCCAAGATGTCTTCTTGCTCCACCTGCTTCAACGATCTTTTGGGTAAAGAGTTTTACTACCTCTAAAGGAACGATATTTCCCGTTAGCAAGGAGGTCATGAAGATGAACAAATCTGGTGCATTTGAGAACAAACCCGCATTTCCACTTACCCCACCAAGATAATAGGCAAGTTCATCATCTACCAAACCCACCAAGCGTTTATTTTCTCTAAGAGAGGTTGGTGCGATCTTCTCAGAAGGACCAGGGGAAAACCTTGTGTTTTTCATTCCCAATGGTTCAAAGATGGAATAGACGAATTTGTCGAAAGAAGTACTCGTTATTTTTTCAACTACAGCCATTAGAGTTATGAAATTCAAACAGGAATAGACTATCCTTCTGCCAGGTTCGTCAACGGGTTGAATTCTCAAGATTTCCTCCAGAAGTTCTCTATCCCTGAGGTATTTCCAAAGCTCTGAATACGGTTGCATTCCTGAAGTGTGTGTCAAGAGTTGAATAATAGTAATATCACTCTTTGGTTTTGAAAGATCCAAGAATCTTCCAACTGTATCATACAGATGGAGATACCCATCACAGAACAGTTTCATGACCGCTGTAGTCGTAGCCACAACCTTTGTCACACTTGCAAGGTCATAGACTGTATCAATCGTCGTCTCTCTTTGAAAATCCAAGGTACCATAAGCCTTTTGATAGATTACCTCACCGGGTCTTCCAACCAAGACTACACATCCTGGGTAGATCTTGTTAATTCCTTCTTGAACCACTCTGTCAATTTTTTCGGGCAAATCTGCCAATCTTGTCATATTCTACACCTCGCTTAAGAAGCAGGCTACTTTATGTTTTTCATCACCGATGAGCTTTGGCTTTTCTCTTTCACATCTTTCTATTTTCAAAGTGCACCTTGTTGAAAATGGACAACCAGGTGGCGGATTCATAGGATTTGGTGGTTCACCAGTAAGTGTTATCTTGTGCAGTCTTCTGTTCTGTGGATCCCAACTGGGAGCAGAGCTCATCAAAACCCTTGTATATGGATGTAACGGGTTCTCGAATATCTCATTGGCATCACCGCATTCTACAGTGTTGCCCAGATACATGACAATCAACTTATCACTCATGTGATAAACCACGTCAAGATTGTGCGAAATGAACAGATAAGATATCCTTAATTCATCTCTTATCTTCATCAAAAGGTTTATTATCTGACTTTGAACGGACACGTCCAGTGCCGAAGTAGGTTCATCACAAACCACCAGCTTTGGGTTTAAAGATATCGCCCTGGCTATGGCAATTCTCTGTCTCTGACCTCCAGAAAACTCATGAGGATATCTTGAGAGATAGTCACTGGACAACCCTACTTTGTTGAGCAAATCTTTTATGTAATCTTCTTGCTCCTTTTTGGAAGAGAATATTTCGTGAGCTTCGAGTGGCTCACCGATTATGTCTGATATTGTCATTCTGGGATCGAGTGAATTGAATGGATCTTGAAAGATCATCTGAACATTTTTTCTGAATTTTTTCTCTATCTCTTTCGGGATTTTTCTAGAAATGTCGATTCCCTCGAAAGTGATCTTTCCAGAGGTTGGTTGTAGTATTCGTGCCACAATCTTACCAAGAGTCGTCTTCCCGCATCCAGACTCACCAACTACACCGATAGTCTGATTTTCTCCTATATCAAGGTCAGTCTCCTCGAGGGCTTTTATCCATCCACTTATCTGAAGAAAGACTCCAGATCTTACTGGAAAATATTTTTTAATTCCTTTGAGTGAAAGAATCATTTTTCATCGCTCCTAAAGTATAGCCAGCAACTCACGGAAGAATTATCTATCAAGATCTCAGGTGGCTCTTTTTCGGAACAGATAGGCATTACCTTACTGCATCTTGGGTGGAATCTACATCCCGTTGGGAACTTGGTTGCGGCCGGCACAGTTCCTGGGATATAAGGAAGCGGGCGGCCTTTGTACTCTTTTTTCACTCTTGATTGCAAAAGGGCTTCTGTATAGGGATGCAATGGATTTCTAAACAGATCAAAGACTCGTGCCTTTTCTACAATCTTTCCTGCGTACATAACATGAACTTTGTCTGCAAGTTCTGCAACAACTCCAAGATCGTGAGTTATGAAAATTACCGAAGTTTTGAATGTTTCTTGGAGTTCTTTGAAAAGTTTTAGTACCTGTGCCTGGATCGTGACATCCAGTGCTGTTGTCGGTTCATCTGCAATGATTATATCGGGGTTGGTTAGCAGAGCCATAGCGATCATGATTCTTTGTAACATTCCACCGCTCATTTGGTGGGGATATTCATCAAATCTTTTCTCCGCCAAAGGAATATGTACCTTCTTGAGCATGTCTATGCATATCTTTCTTGCTTCTTTTTCGTTCACTTCAAGGTGAGTCAGCGTAGCTTCCACCATCTGTTGACCGACTGTGTAGAGTGGGTCGAAGCTCGCCATCGGTTCTTGAAATATCATGGATATCTTCTTTCCTCTGATTTTTCTGTATTCTTCATTGGGTAGTTTTGTCAATTCCATATCTTTGTATTTTATTGAACCTTCGAAGATAGCATTTTTCACAAGTCCCATTATTGTGAGTGCCGTTATACTCTTGCCACAACCTGATTCACCAACGAGTGCCAGTATTTCGCTTTCATTTAATTCAAAAGTTATACCATCAACGGCCTTCACAACTCCTTCGAAAGTTTTGAAATAGGTTTTGAGGTTTCTTACCGAAAGGATTGTCATACTTTTTCAACCACCCTGTATGGATCTAAGGCATCTCTTAGCGCATCACCAACGAAGTTGAAAGCAAGAACGGAGATCATTATGAAGACACCAGGGATCAGCAACCATGGACTTGTAGCAAGGGCTGAAATCGATTGAGCTTGCCTCAACAAAAGTCCCCAACTTGTCATTGGTTCCTTGATACCCAGTCCCAAAAAACTTATTGCGCTTTCACCGAGGATCATTCCGGGAATAGAGAGGGTTGATACAACGATTAGATAGCTCATTATATTGGGTATAAGATGTTTTCTTATGATTTTGAAATCTGAGACACCGGCAACCTTTGCCGCAAGGACGTACTCTTTCTCACGAAGACTCAAAACCATTCCACGAACGACCCTCGCAACTCCCATCCAGCCTATCAGAGAAAGTACTATCACGATTCCGAAATAAACCCACGTGCTCGGCCAACTTGGTGGCAGAATCACCGCCAAGGCGAGCCACAGAGGAATCCTCGGAAAGGAACGAAGAAGTTCTATAAACCTTTGTATTAAAACATCAACCCATCCACCGTAATATCCAGAAATACTTCCCATAATGGCACCTATGATAACACTTATGAAAGTTCCGATCAATCCTACAGTCAGGGAAACTCTACCACCCACTAAGGTTCTGGAAAAAAGATCTCTGCCAAATCTGTCAGAACCAAAAAGAAGTATCATAGCTTCCGATGGGTCTGCATCGATTCCAAAAAAATGCAAATCTGTTTCAAACAATCCCCAGAATTTGTATCTTTCTCCCTTTACGAAAAATTTTATTGCGTAAATTCTGGATCTATCTTCTTCGTACTTCATCATGAAGGTTACAGGGTCGCGAGTTCTCTTCATTCCGTATATGAAAGGTCTGTGGAGCTTCCCTTCGTGAACGATTCTCACGATCGTTGGTGGTGCGTAAGTAAACCTGCTGTGTGTTTCTTTGAAATTGTAGGGTGAAATGAAGTCAGCAAAGATGATCAGAATATAAAGAATTACAAGAACCCATATTCCAAAGACACCCAGTTTGTGCTTCTTGAACTGTTGATAAACCCTTGATGATCTTGTACTTTTTCTGCTCATCTCAGCTCACCCTTATTCTGGGATCAAGCAACGCTAAGGCAATATCAGCCAAAAGATTGCCAATTTGTGTTATCAGAGCGATAAACATCAAGAAAGTCATGACCAAGTATTGGTCATGGTTCAAAAGGGCGTTGTAGAAAAAAGGACCGATCGTTGGAAGGTTGAGGACTATAGAAGCAATTATGGTACCACTGAAGATGTTGGGAAGTTCCATTCCAGCTATGCTAACTAAGGGATTGAGTGCATTCTTCACCACGTGTCTTCTGACGACTCTTTCTTCAAGGCCACGTGCCCTAAGTGAAGTGACAAAAGGTGATCCCATTATGTCAAGCATGTTGCCTCTCATTATTCTCATAAGACCGGCAAGACCACTGATTCCCACAACGATTATAGGCAGCCAAATGTGATTGAGGAGATCGACGAATTTGTCCCAACTCCAAGGTGCACCTATGAACTGTGGTGAAAACAGCCCACCCACCGCTGTTCCACCCAACCTCAATATTAGATACATCAATACCAGTGCCATGAAAAATTCAGGTATGGATAAGCCTATAAAACCCAAGACAGTTAAAGTGTAATCGCTGACTGTGTATGGATGAAAGGCCGAGTAAATACCCATGGGTATGGCTATGAGCCATTGAAATCCTATTGTGAAGAGGGCAATCGCTACTGTCCAGCCTAGTCTTTCCCAAATTAATTCGACAACAGGTCTTTGATATGAAAAGGAGTATCCAAAGTCACCTTTGAGGAATATATTCTTGATCCAAATGAGATATCTTTCATATGCTGGCTTATCAAGAGCGAGCTCTCTTCTGAGTGTTTCAATTTGTTCCGGTGAGATTCTTGGGTTTTCAAGATATTGTGAAAGGAAATCACCAGGTTGTAGTTCCGTGACAATGAAACAGATGACAGAAATCAAAAACATCATTGGTATCATTATCAAGATTCTTCGAACGATAAAAGACCACACTGACTTAAACCCCCAAAGCGGAGCTCCTCGTTTGAGGAGCTCCGCAAAGATATCACTTTCGATAGGCTGTCCAGACAGTGAACACTATCATACCGTCTTTTGTTAAACCTGCATTTCCAAGGGTGTTGTTTATGCCCCAAATATTCATACCTTTGCAGACAAAGATGACGGGTAAGTAGATATGGTACAACTCTTGCCATTCGTCATAGTAAGCCTTTCTCTTAGCTGGGTCCATTTCAATCTGGCCAAGTTCAAATAGTTCCCAAATTCTCTTTTCCCAATCAAACATGTTTTCAAAGACAGGTTTTGGTGGTGTAGCCGTTTTATCCATCGTTGAATAGTGCCAGTAGTACAGTTGTGTGCCAGGCTGCCAGATAGCCTTTCTCAGTTGTGGGTCAGGTTGGTTTCCGAAGGCTCTTATACCTGCCTGGAAATTCCCTGCTCCAAACATTTGGCCAACTAGTGAAGCATCAAGGATTTGCAGATTAACCTTTATACCGATCTTTTGAAGATCCTGGGCAAATATGAGAGCCACATCTTGATACTCTTGTGGTGAACTTTGAACAAGTAAGTTGAACTCAACACGTCTTCCGTTGGGGAACAGTCTATAGCCCTCTTTATCTCGATTTTTAAGTCCAATCTTATCAAGTAATTCCGAAGCTTTTTTAAGATCGTATCTTCTCATGATTTGCTCGATCTTTGGATTGTAGAATGCTTTGTTTGATGGAAGCATCAACCCGGCGTCTGGTATCGCAAGTCCTGCAAAAACTTCGTCTATGATTCTTTGCCTATCGAGCGCATATTCCATCGCCTCTCTAAACTCAAGTTTTGCAAAGAGATCTTTTAGGTCAGGGTCATTGACATCAAAGTTGAAAGATATGTGTATTGGGCTTGGTGTCGCTTGATTTGGCTGAGTTGCATAAACTTTGTACGGTACATTTCCAGCAAGTTCCTGCTGCTTGAGCATGGGGTAATCCTTTGAAGGTATCGCCATGAAATCAATTTCGCCAGCCATGAACTTTGCCAATCTCACTTCGGCATCTCTGATGATGAGGTACTCAACTTTGTCAAAATATGGAAGTCGAGTTCCAAATCGATCTACCTTCCAATAATTTGGGTTTCTCTCCAGGACAACCTTCTGATCTGTTATGACCTGGACAAGTTTGTATGGCCCGTTGACTACGATCTCCTTTGGATCGACATTTGATAACCATATCTTGTTCACAGAACCAAGATCATTCTTGTCTACCAGGGGTTCAAGTTTATGCTTTGGATATATGTAGACATGAGACAGAACGGTGAAGAAAGGACCATATGGAGATGGTAATATGGCCTTGAGAGTCTTGTCATCGATCTTCACCCACTGAATCATTTTGTTTTCGCCTTTTTCATCTGGTATTGTGAATCGGTCGATAGAATTACCGCGGGCGTATTTGTTCATGACAAAATACTCAAAGGTGAAGATTACATCGTCTGCGACGATTGGTTTTCCGTCAGACCAGTAGGCTTCCCTGATAACGAATGTGACCTCTTTGCCATCAGGAGAAACGGTCCAGGATTTTGCCAAGCCAGGTCTGATTTCATTAGTTACAGGATGCATTTCCACGAGTGTTGAAAACATGGGTCCCATGATAACGGTGTACGCAGATGAATCTAAAGAACCATATAGCAAGAATGATTCTGGAGTCGATGCAAGTGCTAATCTGAGGACGCCACCCCATTTTGGCTTTGGATCAGGTGTTAGTATGCTGTCTTCAACGAAAAATTCCGCTGCCACAACGTTGAGTGATACGACTAGGGCCAAGATCAAAATGAACCACTTCTTCATGATTACACCTCCCCTATAAATGTGATTACAATATGACTAATTCCCAAGAGCTATAATATCATAAAGATAAACTTTGTCAAAACGGGGGAATATAGATGAAAGTGCTGGGAATAGATGGTGGAGGAACGTCCTTGAAAGCAACTGTTGTTCAAGAAAAGCAGATCATTGACAGGATTGTTTTGAGGCAAGGTGTTAATCTTGCTGCCGTTGATCCAAAACAACTTGAAAAAACAATAAAGGAACTCTTTGAATGGTCTGGAAAGGTAGATCTTGTTAGAGCTGCCTTTTCGGGTGCAGGCAGTGAACAGAGAAAACTCTTTCTCAAGGAAGTCTTAGCGAAGTACTTTACCAGTTCAACCTTACAGATTTTTACCGATGCCGAGGGCGTTTTGTACTCTTGCTATGAGAATGAACCTGTCGTTGTTGTGATAGCTGGCACAGGGTCAGTAGTCATGGGAATAGACGATTCACAAATGATTCATCGAGCTGGAGGGTGGGGCCATCTCTTTGACGATGAAGGTGGAGCCTTCAGTGTTGTCTGTAAAATAATTCGGGCAGCTTTGGATTACAGAGATGGTATTGGTGAATTTGATCCTGTTTTTGATGAATTAACCAAATTTTACAAAGTAGGTCGTATCGAGGATCTTGTTGACCTACAAAGATTGAGTAATTTCAAAGAAACGATAGCCTCCTTTGCAAGGAGTATGATTATCACGCCTCTTGTGACTAAGGTATTGCAAGAGGATTTCCAAGTACTCTTAAAAAGAACCAAATATATTTTACACAAAACCAATGCAAAGAAACTGTACATTCATGGTGGTATGTTCAAAATACGGCAAGTTCAGCGCATCTTTAGAGATAATCTTTCTGATGTGCAGATATTCAAGCTTCAAAAGGATGTGGATTACATGCTTGCATCCAATCAATCTTTAGAGAACCTGAGGATTTTTTCTTAGGTTTTCATATCATCCTTTCAAGCCAGTCTAAAGACTGTTTGTTTTCAGGTTCTCATGTTTGGAATCTTCAGTGCCAAATCTTAAAACCAGCTGAGTTGATTTTAATCGATCAGGTAGACAGTTTTTGATGGCACATACTGCAAAGTTTCGATGGACAATGCCATTTGTGCAAGTCGTAGAAGTTTTGAGAATTCTCGAAAAATAAGTAAAAACAGTCTATGGTTCTAAAGATCAGGGTCTTGAGAAATTTATCTGCAAAGCTTTTGATTGATAAATAGGTTTTAACAGCTATGAATGTTAACCTTGAGGCGAATAAGCAAGGTAAAGTTAGCTACACTGAATCAATTTTTTCATCCCCGTAAAAGACAACAGAGACTTGTTTTTGTTTTGCTCTGTACATAGCAAAATCAGCCTTTCTTATGAGTTCATCCAAAGTTTCTCCATCTTGGGGAAAGATTGCTACACCGATCTGAGCAGTGAGTTCGAATGTTTTTTCACCTACTTTTATAGGTTTTCCAACAGCATGAAAGATACGTTTTATAAGTGAATTCATATCTTCCAAACAGATATTATAAGCAAGTATTATAAATTCATCCCCACCGAACCTTGCTAACAAGTCACTTTGACGTACTGATTTTTTCAACCTTTCCCCAATGATCTTTAGGACTTCATCTCCTGTGACGTGGCCATGTTTGTCATTCACTTGTTTGAATTTACTCAGATCCAGAAATATCAGAGCAAGTTGTTTTTGTTCACGCACGGCGAGGGAAAAGAGGTTTTCGCCAAATTCTCTCAACGCAGTTCTGTTCAAAAGTCCTGTCAACTGATCGTGGTAAGACATATATTCCAATCTACGTTGTTGTTCTGCTATTTCTTCAGAAAGCCTCTTTTTGTAAAGGAAGATTCCAAGCTGATTTGCAAAAGAGTGCGCCAACTTTTTTGTCTCTTCGTCAAAGGCAAACTCTGTTTCAAAGTTATCCAAATTGAGTTGTAATACAATTTCACCATTTAGCTCTACTGCCAAATTCAGACTACACATTATTTCATCAAGTCTTCCGGCTCTGCGTAGTATTTCAAATTCCTCTGCAGAAAAATCGTTTTTGTTGAGGGCAATTATGTCATTTTTTCTCTTTATGGAATATCTTTCGTCGACCCAGCTCGTGATATGTTCTGGTATAAATTTAATTTTAGAAAGTTCCTTCAAGTCATAACCAACGGCAGCTACGTAGACATAATGGTTGTCTTTCTTGACAATTACACTTCCTCCTTGGGCATTTGGAATTATTTCAACAGCCTTTTCGAGAATCCTTTGATAGATGTCATCCGAAAGTTCGTTCTGCATAAATACATTGGTTATCTCAACTATTGCTTCATTCATCTTTCTCAGAGTTGATTCTTTTTGTAAAATCTGTGTTCTCGATCTTAGATTATGTTTGGTGTGCACATACAAAGCAAGGAAAA
>JBKBIU010000267.1:0-2324 GCA_046294065.1 Pseudothermotoga sp. | reverse complement strand
AAGATAGCAAGGTAATAAAAATCGAAGATGGCAAGGTCATTGAGTTTGCCATGAACGACAAATGTGCTGCGGGAACCGGTAGGTTTCTCGAAGTCATGGCAGATGTTCTCGACGTACCCCTACAAAAGATAGGTGGTTTGTCGTTACAACATTCCAAAGAAATAGATATCAGCAGTGTCTGTACTGTTTTTGCAGAATCTGAAGTAGTCTCACTCAGAGCTTCTGGCCACAAGAGAGAAGACATACTTTACGCAATTCACAAAGCAATTGCGAAAAGAATAGGTGCCATGTACGAGCGGGTGAAAGGTGAGCCGCCAGTAGTCTTGACCGGTGGTGTGGCATTGAACGAAGGTGTAAAAAGGGCCCTTGAGAAAGTCCTTGACATCCAAATCACAATTCCACCAGAACCGATTCTAACCGGTGCCTTAGGAGCAGCAGTCATGGGTTATCAAAAAAAGTAGTTATGAATTTGTGTTTTCCCCCAATGCCATGTACACTGAAGATGCAAGAGCCCGTACCTGTCATCAGTGCGGTTATTGGATTTTCTCTCCAAGCTATGTCAAGATTTTCTTTTATTTCTGGGTATTCACCACAGACGATATCTTGAAAAACGTTGTAAGAAAAAGATCTTATCATCTCCGCATCCATATTCTTATAAGCTTCGTACAATCTTTCAACTGGCTTAGGCCCTCTGCCATAGTTTTCCTTACCAAGCCTTTGATACATCATCTTGGTTGAGATGCTGATCTTGGGGCAAAAAAGATTCACTGTGTAATCCCTTATGGGTTCAAGAAATGTTACGCTTTCTCCTCTCCCTTCAACAATAGCGGTACCACCTCTTAGAAGAAATGGTACATCGGACCCCACCTTCACAGCAATTTGAAAGAGAGTATCTTGTGGTATGTTGATTATCTTTGAAAGAAATCTAAGAGTTGCAGCAGCGTCTGAGCTGCCACCACCCAAACCCGAACCAATTGGTATCCTTTTGGACAACTTGACCTCGATACCAAAGTCAACCCTATAGTACTCAGAGCATATTCTGAAAGCCTTCTCAATCAAATTCATTCCTTCGATGCTCACATTGGACTGTATCTTGATTTGACCTGGTCGATCTGTTGTACGAAATTCGATCACATCGCATAGATCAATAGTTTGAAATAACCCGACTATATTGTGGTATCCATCATCCCTCTTTGAGATCACGTCAAGATATAGATTTACTTTCCCATAAGCTCTTTCAGTTTCAACAGCGTTAAATATGACCACCCCTCCAGATTCTTTTCAGTTTCGGTAAATTCATCTAAGGATTTCCAAGCGTAATCAAACATATCTGGTTCATTCAGTCCACCAAAGACTACCTGTGCTACATAAAGAAGACCAACATGAACACGACTCACTGGCGATGCCATATCGTTTATCAGTCCAATATATTGAAGATTCATTACCTCGACCTTAACTTCTTCGTTTATTTCCCTGTGCATACCACTTATAAATGCTTGCCAAGGTTGTAGTCCATCTTCGAATCTTATGTGACCACCGACACCAATTGAGTATTTGTTGTGAAGCCTCTTTTCACCTTGCTTCTCTGTTCTGCGCAAAAGAAGTATCTTTTGTTCACACATCATAACCACATATGGTATCACTTGCCTGAAAGTTTCATCATACTCTGCAAGCTCTCTGGACAAGAACCTTCCCTTTTCTTCAATTACTCTCTTGATCTGTTCTAAATCTACTTCCATCACACCCGTTTCTCCCTTGACTAACCTATCAACTTCATAACTTGGAACGACCAAGACACTTTCTTGCAAGACAAATCCCCCTTTATGCGTTTTTAGATTTGGAAAGCTTGTTATAGCAATCTCTGCAGACTGCGATATACTTTTCTTTTCCACCAACATCGATTTCAGCATCATCTTGTACCAGTTTGTATGTAAGCGTCGCGTTGTACTCTCCGCATACATTGCAGACTGCTCGTTTCTTGATGATTTCATTTGCAAGAGCCATCAACAGTATGGTTGTCTCAAATGGATTTTGTTTGAAGGTCATGTCAAGACCCGCACAGAAGACGTTTACGTTATTGTCGAGGAAATCCTTAACAATTTTGACTAAATCTTTATCGAAAAACTGAACTTCGTCAACAAAAACGGCATCGACTGGATGTACTACATATTTTGGTACGTCCTGTGCCCTCTCAAGTGCTATAGCTTCCACTTCAAGCCCAGCATGAGTTTTTACGACACTTATACCATATCTGTTGTCCAGTGATGGTTTGAAAACTACAGTTTTTTTCTTACCCAGTCTGTAGATCTCTACATAAGATAAGA
>JBKBIU010000266.1:0-2331 GCA_046294065.1 Pseudothermotoga sp. | reverse complement strand
CTGACACATAGGCAAGGTGCACCAATGGCTGGTGTACCCTATCACGCTTTGAATGTTTATCTAAAGAAATTGGTCCAAGCTGGGTACAAGGTCGCGATATGTGATCAACTTGAAGATCCGTCCGTTGCAAAGGGACTTGTCAAGAGAGAAGTCACCAGAATCGTCACACCTGGCACAATTTTGGAAGATGAATTGCTTGAACAAGAATCTAACAATTATCTTGTTTCCCTTTGCAAAACTTCTCAGTATGCAATCGCAGGTGTAGATGTTTCAACGGGTGAGAGCTTTGCGGTGTCCTTCAATGATCTTCAGGCAGCGTTGGACTTTCTTGAATCAATAAAGATTTCCCAGATAATCTGTGAGTCGTCAATGCGAAATGAACTGGAACAAAGATTTAAGAACGTTATGATAGAGACACTTTTAGATTGGCATTTGAGTGATACCAACATGGAAAGAGATATTGCCCAAACTTTTGGAATTTCCACTATAGATCATTTTGAACTTGGGGAAACTGTCAAAGCCTTTGGTGCTTTGGTGAGGTATCTTCGTTTCACTCTCATGGTTGATAATGTATTTCTCAAACCACCAAAGATTCTCAGAGATCAATCTTATGTCTTTCTCGATCCTTCAACTATAGAACACCTTGGCCTTTTACCGCAGGAAAAGGGCAGAAGTCTCTTTGATACGCTCAATTTTACGAAAAGTCCTATGGGTGCAAGGCTTTTGAAAAATTGGATCCTACAACCGCTGAGAGATGTGAACAGAATCACTGAAAGATTGGACAAGGTCGAAGCCTTGGTCAATGATCAACTTTTATTAAATGAAATTAGAGAGTATCTCAGTGCAGTCAAAGATCTTCAACGAGTTGCAGGTAGAATTCGTTATAACAAAGCTTCACCAAAGGATCTTGTTGCTCTGCGCAGTACTTTATCAATTTGTCCCTATATAAGGGAAGTCTTATTGAGCAATGAGCGTTTTACACAAATGGCTCAAATAGATTGTCTTGAAGATCTATATGAGAAACTCGAAGGAGCTATTGAAGAAGATCCATCTATGGTTTTGGGAGAGGGTAGAGTAATAAAAGCTGGCTATGATAAAGAACTTGATGATCTTAGAGAACTTGTCTATCATTCGGAAGAGTTTTTGAAAGAGTTCGAAGGACGAGAGAGGTTGAGAACCAACATACCAAATTTGAAGGTTGGCTACAACACGGTATTTGGTTACTACATCGAAGTAACTAAATCACACCTTTCAAAGATCCCAAAAGATTATGTTAGAAAGCAGACCCTTGTGAATGCAGAAAGGTTCGTCACAGAAGAATTGAAAAAATTCGAGGAACAGATACTGACAGCCAAAGAGAAACTGGAAAGGCGAGAGAAAGAACTTTATGAGAAGTTGTGTTCCCAGATACTACAAAAGATAGAATCGATCATGAAATTAGCTGATTTTCTTGCTTCTATTGATGCCCTTTCCTCATTAGCTTATGCAGCCACACGTTATGGATACACGAAACCGAACTTCCAATCTGATGGGACTTTGTATTTGAAAAACTCGAGGCATCCTGTTGTAGAAAAACTCATCGATGACTTTGTCCCTAATGATCTGGTTATGGACCAGTCAAAGAGTTTTGTCATATTAACCGGTCCAAACATGAGTGGTAAGTCAACTTTCATACGCCAGGTGGCTTTGATTGCTTTGATGGCACAGATTGGCAGTTTTGTCCCAGCCGATGAGGCCGTTTTGCCAGTCTTTGACAGAATTTTCGTAAAGATGGGCGTGCGTGACGATATAGGATCTGGTAAGAGCACCTTCTTAGTCGAAATGAATGAGGTGGCAAAGATAATTCACCAGGCGACAAAGGACAGTTTAGTTGTATTGGATGAAGTAGGCAGGGGCACAAGTACATTCGATGGTATAAGTATAGCCTGGGCTGTCTCTGAGTACATACACAACCAGATTGGATGCAAGTGTATTTTTGCGACACACTTTACTGAGTTAACAGAACTGGCTAAATTTTATGAGGGTATAGAAAACAAAACGATACAAGTGATTGAGGAAAAATCTGGTGTAGTTTTCTTGCACAAGGTGATCGATGGAATAGCAGACAAGAGTTATGGCATTGAGGTTGCTGAGATAGCAGGACTTCCCAAAGAGGTTGTTCAAAGGGCAAAAGAAGTACTTGATGTTATTGCTGCCAAGAGCGAACTTGAAGACAAGTTAAGAGTCGTTAGCTTAGAAAAACTCAGGAAGTTGAGAAGAAAGAAGGTACACCCAGATCAGTCGGCATTGTGGTGACTTACCAATATTACATTTGACGCATGTGAACGCGGA
>JBKBIU010000265.1:0-2347 GCA_046294065.1 Pseudothermotoga sp. | reverse complement strand
GCGGGAATTCACTTGAACTGATACCGTCACACTATCTCCACTCCACTGGTAACTTCACACTTTATGATCCCGTCGCAAAGATCCTCTTTTCTGGTGATATTGGTGCTTGTGTCTTTCCGGGCGGTAAGAAATATAGAGAAACCGATGATTTTGATTCACACATGAAGAACATGGAAGGATTTCACAGAAGGTACATGACCTCAAACGTAGCCTGCAAGAAATGGGTTGACGTGGTCAGTAGGAAGCAGATCGATATGATAACGCCTCAGCATGGTGCTGTCATGAAAAAAGAATGTGCAAAAAGATTCCTTCAGTGGTTTAGAGAACTCAAGTGTGGCGTTGATTTGATAGATCAGTTCTATGGGATGTGAAAGAAATGGATGAAAAGACCTTTGAAAAGATTTCCTCTGCATTCTTTGCAGAGAATTTAATGACCAGCTTCATGACGCAGTTGGATGAAGCTCTCGTATCGCGAGTACTTGATCTCCAAGGACGAATAAATTCCACAATCGACAGATTCTTACAGATGGAAGATCAGCTCATAAAAATGCAAGAGAAATTTTCAGAAGATAGTAGAGAACTAAAGAAAGCCTTTTCTTCCATGGAAGAAATGAATCAAAGAATGCATTCTCAGTTGTCTCAATCTGGACTCAGTTTAGACCAAGTGAGTGAAAGATTTACTAATGCCCTTGAAAGAACCTCCCATACCCTTGAAAGCTTCAAAGAAACGGAATTGATGGTAGAAAGAATTACAAAAATAGCAAAGCAGACAAGTTTATTAGCTTTGAATGCATCCATAGAGGCCGCAAGGGCTGGTGAAAACGGAAAAGGATTTGCAGTTGTTGCCTCAGAGGTTCAAAAATTGGCAGGCGAATCCAACAAAGCCGCTTCAGAAATAACTACAAAGGTCAGACAGCTGAGTGAAATGGTCCAAAGTGCAATAGAAGATCTCAGAATTGTTACGAACCTTTTCATCATTTTTCAAAGATCCACCGAAGAAATGCTCGCTTTTTTGAAAAGTAATGCCGATTTGATAGGTAAAACCAGTCAAACCTTTGAAGAAACGGAAATCAATATCTCTAAGCAAAAAGAGTATATAAACCAAACACATGCCGTATTGAAAGAAGCCGAAGAAAAGTTCAACTCAATGCTCAGGGTCATAAAATCAATAGTAAAGGCTCAACAGAAACTAAAAGATATAGCAATTTGATAGCAAACTGCCAATAAAGATTTCCAGCTCGATCAGACAGTAAAATTGAGAATAAATAATTTTATAATATGAACAATACTCAGAAGAGGAGGGATGAAATATGAAAAGATTCCTGTTTGTTTTGATGATTGTCCTTCTATCAGCTATTTCTGCTGCTTCCTATCTCAACGTCGCAGTGATGGGTGAGATTCGATCCTTGAACCCCTTTTTGGTGAAATCTTCTGCTGAAAGAATTGCTGTTGGGTTTATTTACGAAACACTTTTGACGGAGAGTTCTGGTCGAATCGTTGGTGCTGTTGCAGAAGAGTGGCAGGTGGATTTCTCAACAAATAGTTTGATTCTGAAACTGAGAGACAGAAATTTCCACGATGGAACAAAAATAACCGCCGACGACGTCGTTTTTTCATTCAATTACATTTTAGAGAAAAAGCTGCCCTTAGGTCCCATTCTTGCATATTTCACTGGAGCTGAAAAGATCGATGAAAAGACAGTAAAGCTAAGTTTTAGGACGATGAATGTCTCCATGCTTTCCTTTGCACCCATGGCGATACCAGTCATACCAAAATCAATTTGGGAAAAGGTTGACAAACCACTCGAATTTCCAAATATTGAGAAACCCATTGGAAGTGGTGTACTTGGCTTTGAAAGGCTCACACCACAGAGCCTTGTTTTGAATTTTTTCAAAGATCATCCAAATTCTTCTGAAAATGTTCAAGGTATGATCTTGAACACCGTACAGGACGAAACGATGGGATTCCTCGGTCTTGTGAAGGGAGATTATGACTATCTGTTTTGGAACCTTGATCCCGAATTAGCAAGACAAGTATTAGACAACCCCAATAAATATCCAAATGTGAAAGTAGCTCTCATCGAAGGCGGGGCTGTCAATGTCATTTTGTTCAATCACAGAAAACAACCTATGGATAATTTGAACTTCAGAAAGGCTGTTTTGAATGCGATTAATTATAAAGAAATCATTCAAAAAGTTTACAGTAACCTTGCAGATACGGCATCTTTAGGTCTCATTCCCAAACGAGCCAAGGGCGTATACGACGAAAACATTGGAAAGCCTGAACAAAATATATCTTTAGCCAAAGAACTCCTCAAGAACAGTGGTTACGATGGCAAAAAACTCAA
>JBKBIU010000264.1:0-2349 GCA_046294065.1 Pseudothermotoga sp. | reverse complement strand
AAACTTTACTACTCACAGTTTGTTCAGTTCTTACAATGATATCCTTATTATCAGAGATGCAATTTTGAGCGCAGCTTTCCAACAGTTTTTCGATGATCTCTGGGTTGGCTTGGAAAGAAGGTTTGAAATCGCCACTTCGAGGATCCATATGTGGAATTTTGAGATTGAAGAAAAGGTACTTGCAGAGATTAGCAAAGCAAGCAAAACGCTTGACATAGCTATGTATGCGTTAACTCATCCAAAGGTCTGGGCAGCGATTAAAATATTATCGAGCAGAGGAGTTCGTGTCAGGGTTCTTTTAGATGAATGGTTCTTTAAAAACTCAAATTTGTCAAAGTTGCCCTTTGCTGGCATTCAACTCAAAGTGATACGAGGTTTTACACTACACAGTAAGTTATTTATAATCGATGAGCGAATAGTCTTGACAGGCTCTGCAAATGCAACAAAGAGTGGGTACTCGAGTAATGCAGAAATGCTAATTCTTATTCAAGATAGGGAACTGTGCCAAAGATACAGAAGATACTTTGAACAAATCTGGATGGAAGGAGAGAGACCTTGAAAATATTCGTTTTCGACCTGGATGGGACGATTTTACAAGATAGTCACGATATCCACCCAAAGAATCTTGAAGCCATCGAGAAACTTATGGAACTTGGAAAAGAAATCGTTTTTGCAAGCGGTCGGATGCTACCATCAATGATGAAACTGCTCCGGAGGTATTTTTCGCAACAATTCCCAATGATAGCTTACAACGGTTCCGTTGCCTGGCTACCAGAAGTCGGGAAAATACTGGATGTCAAAATAGATCCTCATACAGCCGCTAAAGTCATTGAAATTCTCAGAGAAATGAAGATTCACAGACAAGCCTATATTGAAGACCGACTCGTTGTTGAGGAAGAAAATGAACAAGCAAAAGCATACAGTGACCATTCACAAATCGAACTGACTATTGTGCCCGATTTGGTTGAAGCTGTTAAAGAGAATGGTGCAACAAAGTTGCTCGCTATAGACGAACCCCATAAACTAGAATCAATTATTGCTTTTCTGAAAAGTACCTTCCCAAACCTTGCCATTTTCAAATCCTTTGCCAATTACCTTGATTTCGTTCCCGCACAAGTCGATAAAGGTCGAGCACTTCAGTTGATAGCGAATCATAAGAAATGGAACTTAAGTGAAGCTGTTGCCTTCGGGGACAACGATAATGACATAGCATTACTCAGAGCCGTAGGTCTGAAAGTTGCAGTGAAGAATGGTACCCAGACGTTGAAGGAGGTGGCAGATGTCATTGTTGAAGAAAACACACAAGGTGGCCCTGGTATTTTTATTCTTGATATGCTCCAACGTGGTGCTATCGGTTGAAATCTTTTTCGAACTTCGAAATGCGCCGAAGGAATCAATTCTGATTGTACCGCTTCAACAGATTGTGAAAGATGTCAGCCTCCTTTCACTGGGATGCAATCAAAATCTTGAAATTGCACGAGATGTTGGTTTTGTCGCTGGTATGGTAGCACGTTCTTATGGTTTTGAGTATTTTGTTTTCGGAACACTTGACACACTCGATGAATCTGATCCAAATCCGCTCGATAGGATCTCTCGATCTGCATTCATTACAGCACAAGTTCTCACCTACCTTAGCGAAGGTTTGTTCAACAGTGGAGTCATACCAGTCTTGAACGGCTTAGACAGGACCGATCCTGATGTTGTGAGGGCATTGATAAATAGAAAAGCAATCTACCCTACTCTTGTGGAAAATGAATCAAAGGCTGAGAAGCTCACACGACTTGGTTATGATACACTATTCGTCTTCATAGATGGGACGACGAATGGAAAACTACCAAAGAACAAGTTGAATCTGAGTGTGGATCTTTCCACAGTTGAGAGTATTCGAAGGCGAGTGCTTGAGGGTGCCATAGTTTTACTAAGTAGATCCGACAAGATCGTTAATGTCAATAGACCGTTCGCCAAAGCAGGTGTTTTAATCTTTTCTGGTGAAGAATGGCTGGTTGAAATTGCAAAGCAAGTTCTCGATGGGAATAGACCATCAACTGGCAGAATACCTTGAAATCAGACACACAACCATTGCTGAAACACCTTCTGTTGATTCAAAACCCAGCTGATTTGAACTCTTAAATTTGATTGAAATACATTCTTTTGATATCTTTAGAGCCTCTGACAAATTATCGATCATCTGATCTCTGTAACCAGAGAGTTTGACGGCACCACAAATTACCGTTGCATCGATGTTAACTATCTCCCAATTTCTGTTCCTGAGCAATTGAGCAGTTCTCATAAGCATCTGCAAACTATCAGCATCTTTCCATTTCTCAGTCTCAGGAAAGTGTGTCCCAA
>JBKBIU010000263.1:0-2353 GCA_046294065.1 Pseudothermotoga sp. | reverse complement strand
TGTTGATACTTGATGAACCCACAAATAGCATTGATCGTGAATCAAAAGAAGTTTTGTGGAAATTACTCGTTCAAATGAAGGAAGAAGGAAAGATTGTACTGCTAAGCACACACGATGAGGAAGAAGTTTTAGCTCTCGCAGACTATGTGATTATTTTGGATCAAGGCAGAGTACTTTTCACCGGGCATATTAAGGAGCTCCCTGTTGGAAAATTTTACGTCGTTCAGATACAGGATCAGTTACTCTTGAAGAGCCATACTTTATCAGATTCGAACGGGAAGGCCTCCCTTCTTGTCGAATACGAAGAACTGCCTAAATTAATTAGTCAGCATAAAGTTTTGGGCATCAAGAATATTGGAGTGAGAGAGTTATTAGATCTCAAAAATAAACAGTTGCTATGAAATTTCTTGCATTTTCTGACGCCGGCTGTGTGAAAAAGCCAGCAGGGTCTGAATCCTCGACTATGATACCATTTTCCATATACAATACCCTTGAAGCCACGCTTTTTGCAAAATTGATCTCGT
Organism: Pseudothermotoga sp.; assembly: GCA_046294065.1. GTDB lineage: Bacteria > Thermotogota > Thermotogae > Thermotogales > DSM-5069 > Pseudothermotoga_B. The sequence continues at coordinate 1,829 of JBKBIU010000263.1, read as the reverse complement.
GTGTCACCACTATCATAGTATGACCTTGCGACGCCAATTTTTTCATCACTTGGTGAACTTCTCCAACTAATGTTGGGTCGAGGGCTGAGGTTGGTTCATCAAAGAGTATGAGTTCTGGTTTCATTGCAAGGGCACGTGCGATCGCCACCCTTTGTTTTTGGCCACCTGAAAGTTGAGAGGGGTAACTCTGTGCCTTCTGGGTCAATCCAACTATTTCAAGACATTCTTGTGCTATTTGATAGGCTTTGTCCTTGGGAAGTCTCTTGACCTTCATCAAACCGAGCATAACATTTTCCAAGGCTGTCATATGGCTGAAGAGATTGAAATGTTGAAATACAAAACCAATCTGTGATCTTATCTGCCTCAGAATCGACTGGTCATCTACAACTCTTTGGCCCTTGAAAAATATTTCACCTCGATCTGGTGGTACCAAATGATTTATCGTTCTAAGCAATGTTGATTTACCAGCACCAGAAGGTCCCATTATAACAACTATCTCACCCTGTTCTACTTCAAAAGAAACACCTCTCAAGACCTCGGTTTTTCCATACCTTTTGTGAATATCGACCACTTGCAACAAGCTCATGGTATAGCAAGCCTCCTCTCTAACCAGTTTCCCAGAACTGAAAGGATACTTGTGACTGCAACATAGAAAATCGCTATAGTCAGATAACTTTCAAAAGATGCCAAAGTTTGCGTTCCAACCTGTCTACCGGTCATTGTCAATTCCGCCAAGGCTATGACCGATGCCAAAGAACTATCCTTCACAAGACTGATCGATTGCCCTATCAATGCAGGCAGCGAAATCCTAATAGCCTGAGGAAAGTGAATGTACAAGAATACTTCTGCCCTGGTTAAACCAAGGGAAAAACCTGCCTCCAGTTCTCCTTTATCCACAGCATCAAGACCAGAACGAATTATCTCTGCAAGATATGCACCCTCAAAAGCCGATAAACCAAAGACGGCAGCCCAAAATCTGTCAAAAGGTAGTACACTGCCAAGACCATAGTAGGTCAGAAGTATCACAACAAGGAGTGGTGTGTTCCTGAAAAAGAAGATATAGAGTAAAGCAAATTCCTTTAAAATCCCTGAAGATCTTCTCATCAAAGCAAAGACAATACCAATTGCAAGTGAAATGAGCAGTGAAAAACCACTCAAATTCATCGTTGTGAGTAACCCTTTCAAAAACACGGCTCGGTATCTAAAGACAATCGACCAATTGAACGGATAAATCTGAGCCATGGAAAAATAGATCGCGGCCAAAACTATTATCGTAAAAAATATTGCATAGACCTTTCTCATGAACACACCTCCAAGGGTGAGGGCGGAAAGCCCTCACTCTTCTGTAAGCCACTTCTTGTAGAGCTCATCGATCAAACCGGTGGTTTTAATCCACTGTACGAAGGTATCAAGCCACCTCAGTGTTTCCATGTCTCCTTTTCTTATGGCAATCCCCAGATCCTCAAGGCTCAACAATTCTTGTACCATCCCAATCGTGTCGTATTTTTGTGTTAAGAACTTCACATAGATTGAATCATTCACCATGATGTCGGCGCGTCTTGACACAACCTGAAAAGCTGCTTCATCCATTGTTGAAAAGGTTAATATTTTTGCCTTTGGGAACATTCTCCTTGCTGTGAATTCACCTGTAGTGCCTAACTGAACCGCTATGGTTATCTGTTTTTGAGAAAGTTCTTGATAGGTTGGCGGTGTTTTGAAAACGGCTTTGTTGTATAATATAGCTTGTCCGACAGTCAAATAAGGTATCGAAAAATTCACTTTCAGAGCGCGTTCGGGCGTGATTGTCATACCGGAAAAGATCATGTCAA
>JBKBIU010000262.1:0-2372 GCA_046294065.1 Pseudothermotoga sp. | reverse complement strand
GATACTCGACAAAGGTGAATCAGCTGGTCGAGCCATGCCTCGCATGATCACTTTGCACAGTTTTTCCCTATCAATGGCATAGTTTAGTGCTTGTCTGACTCTCACATCGTTGAGAGGAACGATGCGGCTATTGATACCCACGTAGATGACTCGCACCGTTGGAATAGTCTTCACTGTCAAGCGTGAGTCTTGTTCCAGTGATGAAATCAGAGCTGGTGGAGGATTGTACATGATATCTGCGTCGCCTGCTCTAACTTGTGTAACTCGAGAAACATCTTCAGAAACAACAGAAAATACTATTCCATCCAGATAGGGTAAACCTTGTTGCCAGTAATTTGGATTTCTCACCAACTCGATTTTTTCGCCAACCTTCCATTCTTTGAAAATGAAAGGTCCCGTGCCAACTGGATTTTTTCCAAAGGTGGCCGGATCATTACCGTACTGTTCTATGGCTCTTGGCGAGAGAATCCATGCCGCAGAAGAGGTCGCTAAACGATACATAATGGGTGCGTAAGGTTGGAAAAGCTTGAATTTGACTGTGTAATCATCGATAACCTGAACTTCCTTGAGAATACCTTTGAACATACCGACGTTTCTCAGAGAGGAATTCAAAACATAATCGAAATGTTTCTTAACAGCGTAGGCGTTGAAGTTTTCGCCGTCGTGGAACTTAACACCCTTTCGCAGGTAAAACACGTAGGCGGTCCCGTTCTCTTGAATCTCCCACCGTTCGGCAAGACAGGGTATGATCTTTAGGTTCTCGTCAACGTCTATGAGACCCTCTAAGATGTGGCTTGCGATTATGTTGCTTATTGAGTCTGGGATGTTAGGCCCTAGCAGTGTTGTTGCATCAACTCCAATCAAGAACCTCAGTGTCCCGCCGTACTTAGCTGCAAAAAGAACAAGCGCAAGAAAAAGCAAAATAACTGACAGAACCTTTTTCACCTGATTTCACCTCCTTTGTGTGGTATATTTGGATGAGATTCTATCATGCTAAGAAATCCATGTCAAGGAGGTTTCCCATATGTATAGAAAAAATAAACAACAATTTGAACACAAATGGTCTGATGGTCGCATAAATATAGAAAATGATGCGGGAAGTTAAGAATAAGAAGATGAGTGTGGCTTATGCCACACTCATCTTTTGTTCATTATCTGTCTAACCAGGCGTATTTGACAATCACAAACTCTGTTGGTAGCACCCAGACATCTTTGAGTTCTTTTCTAAAGGCAACGACATTTGCCATATTGTACAAGAAAATCCAGGGAGCATCTTGAACTATTAGTTTTTGTGCCTCTGCATAATACTGCATCATTTTGTTTTTATCGAGTTCAAAACCTATCTTGTTAATTAAATCATCCACTGTGGGATTAGAGTACATAGCGTTGTTGTCCCTCGTTCCGTTGGGTTTAATGTTATCGGAATGGAACAAAGGATAAAGTACCCAGTGCCCTTCTCCAGTCGATGGTGCCCATCCAAGCAGGAACAACTCATAATTCCAATCTTCTGGATTAGTCGATGAGAGAAGGCTCAGGTACGTCGCCCACTCCATCGGCTTTACATCAACTGTCACGCCTATTTCTCTGAGCATACCCTGAACAGCAATGGCAACTTCGTAATCGTTCAGATATCTACCCTTTGGAGTCATCAGTTCCAGCTTGAGATTTTCTTGTCCGGCTTCTTTCAAGAGTTGTTTAGCCTTTTGTGGATCGTAAGGATAACCACCCGTTGACGTGTAGCCAACGGTGTATTTTGAAAGCGGTGAATCAGCTGGGATTGCAAGATTCTTCATGATCGCAGAACAAAGTTTGCTCTTATCGATCGCATAGTTCAGAGCTTGCCTAACTCTCACATCGTTGAGTGGTGCTTTTCTGGTGTTCATACCAATGTAGATTACCCTTAGACTCGGCTCGATTCTTACAGCTAATTTGTCGTCCTTTTGCAAAGTCGGTACCAGCGCTGGTGGCGGGTTAAACATTACATCGGCATCGCCAGCCCTCAACTGCGTTACTCGAGTTACATCTTCAGGTATTATTGTGAAGACAATGCCATCAAGATAAGGTTGCCCTTGCCTCCAATAATTTGGATTTTTTATTAGTTCTATTCTCTCACCTATCTTCCATTCTTTGAGCATGAATGGACCGGTTCCAACAGGAGCTCTTCCCAACTTACCTGGGTCTGAACCAAGCTCATCGATAGCTTTTGGCGAAACAATCAATGCACCCTCATGGGCAAGCCTGTACAAGAAAGGTGAAAAGGGCTTCTCCAGCACAAAATTCACCGTGTATTCGTCTATTACTTCAATGGTTTTGATGATCCCTTTGAAGAGACCAGTCCTTCTCAAAGTGTTGTTCAGCACATAGTCGTAATA
>JBKBIU010000261.1:0-2379 GCA_046294065.1 Pseudothermotoga sp. | reverse complement strand
GCCCGCGGTCGTGTCATACCGATTGGGATGGCACGGTGTCGCTGAACCGAAGCACGAGGGTAAACCTCTGTGTGCATCCGCTTGAGGATGCCCCTCAATTCATTGAGGGGAGGACGTCACAGTCTTGATGCTGTCTATGCTAAAGCTGAAAGATGTCTTTTTAACCACAAAATAGATTTGGATCATTGTATACACAACGACTGCAAACAAAAAAGCCCCAAAGGGGCTTTTAAATCTGTTTCTTTCTTAATTCAAAAAGGTGCTGTTAAATCTTTTAAAAACCTGAAAGAACTACATCTATTCCGAAGATTTGTATTCTTTGCTGATCATGAATCTTAATCTGTATTTGAGCACTCTTTTTCTGGCTGCAAGATCTTGTGCGCATAGATGAATAAATACTGTTCCTTTGGCATAGATCCTTTCACTGAACAATCCTAATTCTTTACAGATCTTTTCAACAATGGCTGGTATTTCTCGAAGTGTTCTTTAAAAAAAGAGGGGGTTAAACCCCCTCTTTTTGTTTCATGCTGCCTTTTTCTTCCAAAGTGTTTCATTTAGAAAATCAACCAAATTGTCTATCATAAAGTCGAGTACGTAAGACAGTACGATATCTGGTATAGGAAGCCTTATGTTGAAATCATCCATAAAGTCAAAGACCATTTTTTTGACTTCTTCTTTTTTCTTTGCTCCGTCCTTTGGTCTTTCTACAAGAAAGACTCCTAACGAAACTATTCTGCCTATGATTTGGAAGGTTTCAAACAAACTCATTCAATCACTTCCTAAAGCAAGTTGAAAAATTCATTTGTAGTTGTTTCTACTATCGCCGCTCTGTCTTTCACATATGTGTTTGGTACTACTCCAAGAGCTATGAGTGTGTCCATAGCTTGGGAAACTTGCTGACTTGTTATATCTTCTTTTGGTGCTTGAATTGTTATCCTTCTTCTCTTACCTTCTGTTTGATCTACGAAGTCTAAGAACAATCTTTTCATCCCTTACACCTCCTTACATAATCTGTGTAGTGAGTATCAAATAGACCTCTTGAACTGTGTAGTCTGTCAGAGAATCAATGATCTGAGCGATCTGTAGACCTTTTGAAGAATCTACAGAATCTTCTACATTTATGTTGTTTCTGCGCAAGATGGGACGACCTGTCTCAGACAGTTCACCTGTGTTGTAGACAATCCTCAATTGTTTCACCGTAACACCTCCTTGGTTTTGTTTTTGGGAGTACCCGGGCCTTTTCCCCAATATATAGTATACGGATGTATATATCTATCGAAATCTTTTGACTTAAGGAAAGAAGAGAAAAAGTACCGCTTTTATGAAAGAAACCCTCTATGGAAGGCTGTTTTAAAACTTAGTCCAGGCTAATTTGACTACAATGATTGATTTTGTTTTACTGATGCTGGTATGCTATTTGTGTATCGATATAGTTAGTAGGAAATGTCAATGGAAACAATTCTGAAAGGCATTGAGATCTTAAGAAACACATCACTTCTGAAGTTATCTTATTGTAAGTATGAGACAACCGCAACTAACAAAAGGGTAATTAAAAGCCTGATAAGTATCTCTTTGCTATCACCAAAATTTTAGTCATGTTTAGGAGTGTTATTATATAATTCCTAGCAGTATTGACTTTGTCCACTTATTGTGTTATAATCATTCATTGATGAAAAGTAAACCATTGATGAAAAGTAAACCAACGTTTCTTCATATTATTTTTGAAAATATTTATACCCATAAATACCTCTCTGTGATAGGCGAGGGTCTCTCGGGTGAGACTCATGTTATCCTTACAATCGATACAAAATATAAACTTAGGACCTTCGATGATCTTTCGAACAGCTCCTTTATCTTTGTGAAAACCAACAACTTGAGGGATTTGATTAGGCATTTGAATCAGTATGTACCTCGTTCAAACCATATTTTTGTACACAGTTTATTTTTCAGTCCACAGACTTTACTCACGATGAAAATAATGTTTAAACTGCTTAAAAGCGACGGAAATTTTTCGTGGGTTCTATGGGGTGCAGAACTTTACAATTACTATTTGAAATCAAAGCACTCTCCAGCTGAATGGCTTTACAATGAAGTCAAGAAGCTGTTTGTCAGAAATGCTTACTCGGTGATAGCATTATCAGAAGAAGATTACCATTTTGCCCGCCAAAAGTTTGGAACAAATGCCAAATATTCCTACGCGTTTTACCCAAATGTTGTCTCTTTTGAGAATCTTGATTACGCAATGGCGAGGAATAAAAAAGAAAAACAAACCAGAAAGATTCTTATTGGTAATTCCGCTTCTGAAACAAACAATCATTTTGAGATACTTCAGTCTTTAACGAAATTGAATATTAATGATAATTTTGAAATATTGTGTCC
>JBKBIU010000260.1:0-2381 GCA_046294065.1 Pseudothermotoga sp. | reverse complement strand
AGATCACAGCGATCTTTCCATCTTCCACGGCTTTGTTGATTTGATCTGCCCTTTGTGCAAAGACAAAATCTTTGTGGTTCATCAACTCGATTTGTTCAGATCTTGCACCAAGCATTTGAATAAATCTGTTCATTGGATCTTCAATCATTGGGTTGGTCCACACCGCTGCATTGATACCCCAGACACCACTGGATTTGAGCCTTGGAAGATGGTAGGTTCTAAGAACGTCGCTGTTTCCTTTTTCTTTTTTTAGAGAAAGGTCGTACCATATATCTGTGTGCGTGTCAAAAACTCTCATTTTTTCACCTCTCCCGATTGATATGATTGTAACCTATTCTTATGCAAATAAAATGACTTAGTAATGCGATTTATCAGTCTTAGTTGTGATCGCAATGATAATGCACTATCAACGGAACAACTTTCCAAGGGTTTGAACAGGACTAGCTTTTCAAATTCATACAGATCATCGGTGATACCATGCCTGGTCCCATCACTGATTGCAAAAGTATTCAAAAAGTGTTCTGTGGTTCCATTTTTTCTTTTTCGTGTCTCAATGAACAGTTCTACTTTCTTTCATTGGTTTATAACATTACAAACGGTGGCTTTGATTATATTAAAAGGAGCCCTGATGATGAGTGAGATTTTTGGTTATGAAGTTAACTGTATAAGACTATAACCTTTCTTTCGAACTGTCTTAGTTCAGGTTTCTGGCTCCACAATATGTTAAAAGTATTTTTCAAGAAAACACAATTTAGATGTGCATTGATGAATCAAGCTTTCTCTGATTCATCCTTCTTTTTTAAGATCTGTTCTACATCAAAGCCTTCTTCATATTTCTTCAGTTTTCTTGCAAAAAATTCCATGAAAAGTTTGTATCTTTTCATTCTATGTCTTGGACTTGCTTGCAAACTGTGTCCGTGGGCTCCCTTCTTAAATATGGCTATGTATGCCTCTTTTCCCAGATCTTTAAGCAGATGGTAGAACATCACACTCTGATCGAGAGGGCATCTGTAGTCTTCGAGACTGTGAATGATCAACAACGGCGCTTGAACATTCTGGGCATAGAAAAGTGGGCTGAGTTTCCTATAGTTTTCATTTTCAAGTGGATTATCTCCGATTACCTCCTTGTCGAACCAGAGACCTATATCAGAAAAGGCATAACTTGTGAGCCAGTAACTTATACCGTTTTCGCTGATTCCAGTTTTAAAGATTTTACTTTGAGTCAACGCCCAGTTTGTCATGAAGCCACCATAGCTTATTCCTGTTATCCCGACTCTTTCTTTATCGGCTTGGGGTTCCAGCTCAAAGAACTTCTCTAATCCATTCAGTATATCTTGAAAATCCTCTAACCCAGTTCTCTCAAGTACCTTTAAAGCAAAGTCTTCATCATAACCACTGCTCCCCCTTGGATTGACAAAAACAACGTAGAAACCTTTATTAGCCATGAGCTGAAACTCGTACTTGAAGTAGTAACCGTACATTCCTTTGGGCCCACCGTGAACGAAAACTATCACTGGTGCCTTTTCACCTTCCTCGATCTGTGGTTTTATATACCACCCGTCAAGCTTCAAGTTCAAACTCTCATATTTAAAGTGATTCAGAGATCTTGTACTGAGTTTCGCAAGTATTGGTTCATTGTAATCGGTTATCTGTACTGAGCCTTCATTCCAAAGATAAAGTTCTCTAGGCTTTGTATCAGTTTCTTTAAGAAAAACAACCTTACCATCGTTGCTCACATCGAATTCTGTTACCCATGAGTTGTCCTCTACAATAGGGATTAGCTCACTTCCTTTTAGTTTGTATAGATTCACCTTTCCTTGTTTTGCCGTTGTAAAGTATACATTTCCCTTTTCATCAATTTTCCCTTGTTCATTATTGTAAACAAGGTGATCGGTCAATGGAATGATTTCTTTCCCATTCCAGATATAAAGAAAATTGTGTTCGCTCAGTTTATCTTTTCTTGGTTTTCCGTGAAGCAAAAGTGCTTCTCCGTTGGAATCTAAGACTGTATAGGAAACACCTTCAAAGAGTTTCTTACTTTCTCCATCTTCATGGATATAAATGTCATAGAGCTTAAAAAATTGAAGTTTATTGTCCTCTCTATGGGGTACGGTGTATATTATTTTGTCATTGTGCCATATACCTGAAGAAAATTTTTCTGCTGTGAACTCTTCAAGTATCTCCTCACTCTTTGTATCGACTACCCAAAAGGTTGTTCTCTCGCCATCAAAGAATGCCTTGGCATCAAACCAAACGGGAACTTCATCATCAAAGATAAGATCTTCATCTTCTTTTCTTTTGAAACCAGTCACTAAGATTCTTCTATCATCTTTGTTCCAGCTCACATTGATGATATTTTTCGCCTGCAAGATCCTCTTTCC
>JBKBIU010000259.1:0-2388 GCA_046294065.1 Pseudothermotoga sp. | reverse complement strand
AAATACGATTTTCTCAATCTTTTCAAACAAGGTTTCAAAATCAGTTTTTCCACCGATGCACCTGTTTCACCAGAAGACCCAAAGTACGTGATCGAAAAAGCCTTAAGAATGGGATTTAGTCTGAAAGAAGCTATCGAGCTTTACACAGTGTCTGGAGCAAGAAGCGCAGGTTTTGATAACATTGGTGAAATCAAAGAAGGATACGTGGCAGATTTTGCAGTCTATGAAAGAAATCCATTGAAACTTGAAGATGATCCCGTCGCTGTTTATGTTTCGGGCGAACTTGTATGGGAAAGATGATGGAGCAGGCGGTGGGACTCGAACCCACACCCTCCGCCTTACCAAGGCGGCGCTCCACCTCTTGAAGCTACGCCTGCTTACAGTGTCAGTATATCAGAAATAGGCTTTCATTTCAAGAGCCTCATGAAAGTATTTCTTGACCCAAAAGGAGTCCAAAAGTTTATAATCGTTTTAGTGGGTGAGAGTTGTGAATATTCTTCTTGCTGCCGCGACGAGTGTGGCACTTGTTCTTTCAGGCGGGGGAGGAAGAGGAGCTTATCAAATAGGTGTTTGGAAGGCTCTAAATGAGCTTGGAATCGAGATTAGTGGCGTTTACGGCACATCTGTAGGGGCCATCAATGGTGCCCTGATAGCGCTTGGTGATTTTGAATTTGCTGAAAGAAGTTGGCTTGATGTTACCTTCGAAGACGTGATGGACATACCCGAGAGTGTAAAAAAGGTGATAACCGGTAGATTCACAGACCTGAGCATCCCTGAAGCGATAGATGCCGCAAAACAGTTGATAAGTGAAGGGGGAATAGACATAACACCTTTGAGAGAAAAGGTGAAAAGCCTGCTTCCAGAGGAAAAAATCCGTACTTCGAAGGTTCACTATGGTCTTGTTGCATATTCCCTTTCTGAATTGAAACCATACATGCTTTACATAGAAGAAATCCCGAAGGGAATGTTGGCTGATTATATTCTCTCGAGCGCTAACTTTCCCCTTTTCAAGAGAGAAGAGATCAAAGGCAGACTCTTTGTTGATGGTGGCGTATACAGTAACATACCGGTCAAGATGGCCATAGAAAAGGGTTACGAAAATATTATAGTGGTGGATATAGGTACGATTGGCATAGCTGATATACTTGAATACATAAGAATATTCAGCAACCAGGGCAGAATACTCTACATAAGACCAAGAGAACACTTTGGAACAGTACTGACCTTTGACCAAGAAGTTTCGAGGAAATACTTAATAGAAGGTTACTTAGATACTCTTTCTCACTTCGGGAAACTTTTTGGTGAGAGTTACTATATCAGTGATAATAAAGATTTGATAAAAGAATTGTTCATGCAGATGGGACAAATAGAAAGAGACATAGCGGGTTCACTGCTTGGAGTTCAGTTGCCACTCAATTTACCGGCACAGACGCAATATGAACAATATATCTTACCCAGATTGAGATTGGAAACACTCTCACTTTTTGCTGAGCCAGAAGTAGTCTGTAGAAAGCTGCTCGAAGATCTGGCAAAGTTTCTGAAAGTTGAAAGGCTAAAGATCTACACATCTTATGATCTATTGGAAGCTATAGTACACGCTTCAACTCCTTCAGGTTTTCTGGATACTATCATGTACAAAACCAGATACAGAAGAGTGCTTGATTTTCTAATTTTTCTCTACAAGAATAGCAGGGTACATCATTCAAAGAGAATAATCCAGTGAGCCTCTAATCAGATTGTTGTTGATGGATAAGTGCTCAAGCCTCTGGATCAATTCACAAGAATTATATTCATCGGCACTGTTTATTCGATACTGCAAATAAGATGCTGTTAGGTTTTCAAAAACAATCTTAGCGTTCCGGCTTAAAAGTCTTTTTATCATCTTCATTTTATTCTTGAGAATCTTGAGATCTTGCATCTTACGTACTTCCATTTTTGTACCACGTTTTGGGACCAGAGGGTTGAAAGAGAGTTTAATCTGCTTATAGCCCATCTTTCTCACTTCATTAACAAAATCGGCAATCTGATTTAGATCTTGATCATTTTCTTCGTCTAATCCATAGATCATGTACATTTTGACTTCGTCAAAACCTGTCCTTCTTGCTCGATAGAGAACATCTAATATTTGTTCATCAGTAAAGTTCTTGCCCAATATCTTTCGAATTCTACTGCTCAGCGATTCTGGGGCTATGGTGAAGCTTTGTTGATTCTTTTTCAAGAATCTTAGGAAATCTTCATTCAATTTGTCTAATCTCAATGAAGAAAATGAAAGCTGTATTTTTTGCTTTTCAAACCAAGGTATTATTTCATCTAACCACGGATAATCTGTGACGTTGGAAGCAATCAATCCAACGAATCTGTGTTTTTTCAATATTTCCTTGAGGATTT
>JBKBIU010000258.1:0-2400 GCA_046294065.1 Pseudothermotoga sp. | reverse complement strand
GAAATATTATTCTCCAACTGATTTTCCAGTTGTTTGCACCGTCTATATAAGCTGCTTCGATTAAATCAGGAGATATATTCAAGATGGAGGCCAATATCACAAGAACATAGAAACCCAGGTTTCTCCAAACATTGACCATGATTATCGTTGTCAACGCCAGATTTGGATCACCTAACCAAGGTCTCGCAAGAGTACCGAGTCCAATCGCCTTGAGAAATTGATTCACGAGGCCTATCTGCGGATGCAAAAACAGACTCCACATGAACCCTACCATTACGAGCGGAATCATGTTGGGTAGATACACAACCGTCCTGAAAATTTTTGTCCCTTTTATCTTACTAGCCAAGAGCAGGGCAATCAGAAAACCAAGTCCAAGTTCGAGAATAGAGACTAAAACAAAAAAATAGATATTATGAGAAAACGCATTGAAGACTTCTTTTGAAAAGCCACCTGTGAACATATCCTTATAATTTTTTAGCCCAACAAATATTTTTTCACCAACACCACGCCAGCTGTAGAAACTCAACCTAAGGCTGTCAAAAAGTGGATAAATCACAAAGAGTGTGTACAAAAACATTGCAGGTAACACAAAGATCAGTATATACTTTAACTTAATTTTCATCCGTGACACCCCTTGAAAATGCCCCAGCAGGAGCTGGGGCAAAGGATTACTTTTTCATCAAAGGTGGATACCACTGAGAAATAGCATCTTGGGCCTTTTTAGAAAGGTCTTCAGGCGTTATCTTACCTGCGTACAGTTCTTGCATTCCAGGGCTGAGCACATCATTGTAGAGATCAGGTTTCTTGGTAACAAAGACCGATCCTACCCAGTAAATATATGGAGAAGCGTGATTGACATAGACATCCATGATTTCTTCAAAGAGTGGGTCCTTTGGCAAGGTGGCACCTGACACAGCAGGTATATTCTTTGTAATGTTGGCGAAGATAGTACCAAACTGCGGTGTTGCACAGAATTTGAGAACCTCAATGGCATCCTTCTTGTTCTTAACATTGGAAGTGAGTGTTATGGCACCATCCATATAAACATAGGCATAGGGCTTCTCGCCCTTTGTTGCAGGCGGAACCATGAAATATCCAACTTGAATATCAGGGTTCAACTGTCTCCAAGTCTGGTATCCCCAGATTCCATAGAATACCATCCCGGCTTGGCCAAAGGCAAATGCTGCATCTTGATCAACTGTTGAATTAGCAAGAAAACCGTCCTGATAGTAGACCTTGAGATCGTTCAGCTTTTTGTTCAAATCAGTGAACTTTGGATCGAGGAAGTTCGTCTCTCCGTTTGTCAGTTTCTTTATCCACTCAGGTCCTAGAACACTCACGCCACACATAGCATGCTGCATAGCAAGAGCCCAGGCTTCTTTACCGGGAATAAAAAATGGAGTTATACCGTTCTTTTTCAACACCTTTGCATTTTCAACCAGTTCGTCCCACGTTTCTGGTTCTTTAAGCTTGAATTTGTTGTAATATTCTTTGTTATAGAAAATTCCTACAACTTGTACCGCGAAAGGTACTCCGTATTTTCTACCGTTGTAAGTTACAAATTTCAAGACTTCCTGAGGAAAGTTTGAGAAATCTACAAGGTCATCAATTGGCAAATACAGACCATTGTCAATCAAAGGATATGTACCGCCGGGCGTGATTCTTCGAGAATAAACTATGTCTGGGCCAGTATTTGTTTGAAGTGAAAGATTAACCTTGGCATCGTATTCAGTTGGAGCAAATGCCATGTAATTGATTTTAATGTCATGACCCGCCTTTCTCAGCTCCGCCTCCACTTGTTTCCAAACATCTGCATCCTGAGCGCGCCAACTCCAGATTGTGACTTCTCCTGCCAAAGCTAATAAAGCGAATAAAACCAGTACCACTAGCACGATCCTGCTCTTCATAGATTTTCCCTCCCCTTGAAAGAGTCTGATTGATTATACATTATGAATTGGCACAAAATCAACCGTGAAAAAAGCACAACTGATGAGATGATTCAAATGGCTGTACAAATGATCATATTGTGGTTGAACGGTTCAGCAAGGTATGAGAAGTTTTGGGTATAATTATGAAGTAGGAGATGTAAGCAATGTTTTTCGCCGATAGGATGCTTGGAAAACTTGCAAAAAAATTGAGACTTCTTGGTTTTGACACAATGTATTTGTCGCAGATTGATGAAGAAAAAATCTTAGAATTATGCAAGCAGAATAGCAGAATTTTGATAACAAGAGACAGAGTTCTTCACGAGCGCGCCCTGAAAAATGGAATCAGCAGTATAATAATTCATTCTGACAAATGGAGAGAGCAACTGGTTGAACTCTCAATATACTTTGATCTAAAGAACCATGAAAAAATGACAAGATGCAGCGTATGCAATACTCCTTTTGTAGAAATATC
>JBKBIU010000257.1:0-2407 GCA_046294065.1 Pseudothermotoga sp. | reverse complement strand
CCGATATTGTGGTTTGTGAAAAGGGAAAATTTATGATCATAGGCAATATCAAATGTAGCCCAAAGAAGAGTTTGCTCTCTCTAAATGAGGTTGTCGTTTCAGGTGCCTTTTCAGTTCTTGCTAGTGTCTTGTTTGGATTGATCACAGCAATTAGAAAGATAAGATCTGAACATGCTTTGAGCAAAGAATTGTTGAGAAAAACAGCCTTTCAAGAAGTGTTGCTTGAATTTACTAAACTTGTGTTAAGTGATCAGGTTCATGATGCATGCCAATACATCTTGGAAAAAGCAGTCCAACTTGTACCAGGCGCGCAAGCAGGAAGCTTGTTGATGAAGAAAGCTGATGTCTTTATTTTCACGAACGTTTATGGATATGATAAGAAGATCGTTGGAAATGTCTTTTTCAGACCCATAGAACTTGCTCAAGGCATGGATGGTAAGGTGAAGGTCATCAAGAACTTGCACAAAATCAATGATGAAGTTTTAGACAGTGAAAGGAAAAACCTTCTGTATTCTGATGGCCGGGTCGGTCAGATAAAGGTCCTCTTGTCGATACCTGTTATAGTCAGAGATGAAATAATAGCATTCTTCAACTTGGACAATTTTGAAAACGAAGATGCTTTCACAGAACAATCGCTAAAAATTGCAGAACTTTTCGCGGGTCAGGTCGGTTTGCTTCTTGAAAGGGTTCGGCTTGAGGAAGAACTTCAGATGCAAAGACAAATGATGGAATATTATTCCTACCATGATCCTCTAACTGGCTTAGCAAACAGAAGATTACTTGAAGAATTTGCTGAAAAAATCTTCGCACTTGCTAGGAGAATGAACAAATCTGTATGTTTGTTCTTTATGGATCTTCACAAATTCAAACAGATTAACGACACATTTGGACATTTAGTTGGGGATCAGCTATTAAAAACGATTGCCTTGAGAATCGAAAGTGCCATTCGCGAGAACGATATCGTTGCAAGATTGGGTGGAGACGAGTTCATATTTCTTTTGCATGTCTCAGACCAAGAGGTCAGTAGATTCATAGAACGATTGTTGACAATAATTCAAGAGCCGATAGTTGTTGATAATGAGATTTTCACAGTTTCTGCAAATTTTGGTATAGCCTTTTATCCAGATGACGGCGATAACCTTGAGACTCTTCTTAGGCATGCAGATATGGCTTTGTACTTTTCAAAGCGTAAGAATAAACCTTTTACTTTCTTCTCGGAACTGTCAGAAAACCAAATGTGACATAAAGATTACTTATTGATGAACAGAAAAAAGATCAAAGACCAGCCACCTTTTTTGATTCAGCGGTTCCCACTCTTGTAATTCCTTTACAGCTGTTATCATTTTGTATTAATTCATCCTATTTTGGTAGAATAATATTCATACGAATTCTTCTTTTTTTCATCTGTATGGATTATAAGAATACTAATTTTGAAATGTTAAAAAAATAAAGATAAATTTTTTACTGAGTAAAGAGGCGGTTTGACCGCCTTTTTGTTTCACAGGTATAATGAACGCAAAGGAGGTAAAGACAGGTGCGAAGAGTCGTTGTCACTGGTATGGGAATAGTTTCACCCATAGGAATCGGAAAGAAAGAAGTATTACAGTCGCTCAAAGAATCGAAAATAGCGTCAGACATAATTACAAGCTTCGATGCAAGCACCTTGCCAGTAAAAATAGCAGCAGAGATAAGAAATTTTGATCCAGAGAGATTTATCGACAAAAAACTTGCACGCAGAACAGACAGATTTGTTCACTTTGCACTTGTTGCCACCAAGGAAGCACTGGATCAAGCAAAAATTGATTTGTCGGATTTCTCAGAAAAGACTTCAGTTCTCATAGCCTCGGGGATGGGTGGATTTATAACACTGGATACCGAGAACAACAAATTTCTGTCCTCGGGCCCGTCAAAGGTCAGTCCATTTCTGATACCAATGCTTTTGATAAACATGGCTTCTGGGATTGTGGCGATGGAATATGGATTGAGGGGAATCAACTTTGCTCCAGTGAGTGCTTGTGCAGCATCAGGCCATGCTGTAGCCATAGGAACTATGCTCATAAGACATGGGTATGCCGATGTTGCAATCGTTGGTGGTGCAGAAGCCACGATTGCCCCATTGCCAATAACAGGATTTGCAAACATGAAAGCCTTGTCGACCAGAAACGGTGAACCGAAAAAGGCTTCAAGGCCCTTTGATGTTGAGAGAGATGGTTTTGTTATAGGTGAGGGTGGGGCAGTATTGGTTATAGAAGCAGAGGAAATTGCAAAGCAAAGAAAAGCTGAAATTCTTGCAGAAATAAAGGGCTTTGGTATGAACGATGATGCCTATCACATGAGCGCACCTGATCCTGAAGGTACAGGAGCAGAAAAAGCCATGAGAATGGCGTTGGAAGATGCAAAAATTGGT
>JBKBIU010000019.1:0-13118 GCA_046294065.1 Pseudothermotoga sp. | reverse complement strand
CTTTACAATCGATAATCCCAATCCAGAACCGCCCATTTTTCTACTACGACCTTTGTCCACCCTATAGAACCTATCGAATATCCTATCGAGTGCTTCACGAGGCATACCTGGACCAGTATCGGATACTTTTATAATCGCATAGGACTCTAATTTGCCAATCGAGATCTTTACCCTTTTTTCACCACTGTCTTTAAGAGATGTGTATTTTATTGCATTGTCAACCAGATTCAGGAGCATTTGAATCAGTCTGTCCTGATCTCCAGTGACTGTTACATCCTGGCAATCAAAACTGACCTTGACACCATAATCGTGTGAAAGAGGTTCGACGATGGACATTACATATTTTACTATTGCGCATAGATCAACTTCCTGAAAATCAAAGGTTGCTTCACCAGATTCCAATCTCTCTAAATCTAGAAGATCGTTTATCAGTCTTGACATTCTTGCGGATTCATTTTCAATTATCGTGAGAAATCTGTTCCTTGTATCAGGATCCATTTCTGGGTCACTCAGGAGTGTTTCGGCATAACCATGTATCGAAGTGAGAGGAGTCCTAAGTTCATGAGAAACATTGGAAACGAACTCACGCCTCATTTCGTTAAGCTCATATTCTTTAGTCATATCATGAAAGAGTACAACAACCCTTTTCTCGCCCTTGGGTAACAACACGGGTATCATCTTACAAGAATAATATCGCTTCTTACCTTCAACGTAGATTACTACATTGCCTTCCTGAACCTGCCAACTCTTAACAGTTTCGTCGAACATCTCGATTAGATAATAATCTTCCAAAGCTTCATAGATCTTTTTCGTCGTCACTATAGGTCGGCTTATTTTCTGGGCGGCTGTGTTTGCAAAAAGTATTTCCCCTGTACTGCTGTCGACAAAGAGAATTGGATCGACGATGTTATCTAGAAGTGTCATAGTATTCTCTCTACTTTTTTGAGCCATTGCTAATTCATCTTCTAAGTTAGTTATAGTTTTACGGAGCGTCTCCAAAACATAAGAAGGTGGCGAATCGTCCGGAACATTCACTAACTCCGCCACCCTTATGAGAAACCGCTTCAAATTCTTAACTGTTCTATCTCGAATTACAACATAGAAGAATATGAAAGCAACAACACCGATCAAAACTGCCAAAAGAACTGTCACTCACTATTCTTCCTTCCCTGGATCTCTGAATTTGTATCCTTTGCCTCTCACAGTGATTATGTACTTTGGGTTAGATGGATCTTCCTCTATCTTTGTCCTGAGTCTTCTGATATGAACATCGACGGTTCTCGTATCGCCGTAGTAGTCATAACCCCAAAGTTTGTCAAGTAAGACATCTCTACTGAAAACTTTACCTTCGTTTTCTGCCAAAAATCTCAACAGTTCAAACTCGAGGGGTGTGAGGCTAACTTTTTGTCCATACACTCTAACTTCGTATCTTTCCACATCAATTTCCAATCCTTTTGCGATTATCTTCTTTGGTCTTTCTTCTCTTTCTTGGACACTGAGTTGAATTCTTCTGAAGACGGCTTTAATTCTTGCAATCATCTCTCTGATACTGAATGGCTTGGTGATATAGTCGTCGGCGCCAAGCTCCAACCCCAGAACCTTGTCGAATTCTTCCCCCTTTGCACTTAGAAATACTACTGGTGTATTCTTGTACTTCTCCGTACCTCTCAGTTGTCTGACGAGCTCGAATCCATCCATACCCGGCAACATAATATCAACAATGAACATATCCACTGGTTCGTTTGTTGCAACTTTCAGTGCCTCTTCAGCCTCATAAGCCTTCAGGACATCGTAACCCTCACGAGCCAAATTGTAGCTCACCAGCTCAATGATTGATGGATCATCATCAACAACAAGAATCTTCTTTTTCGCCATATCTACACCCTCTTCGGGTACACCTCCTTCTTGAAAATTCAGTATCGAAGTCCGTTCCGTGTTAACATTATAACAGAAACCTTGAAGATTGTAACATGAATTCTCATCAGTATCAATTTTGAATGGCACATGTTATAATGAAACATCACGGAGGGATCTGAATGAAAAAAGCCTTCACCCTCTTAGAATTGCTAGTTGTTCTTGCAATTTTTTCAAGTTTTCTCATCATCCTCACACTTGTTCTCAACAATTATCTGGTTAGTTCTCAGAAAAACATTGCTTTGCTTGATTCATTCAGAAGACTTACCGAGACTGCCGATAAAGTTAATGAGTATTTGATAAAGGCTTCCGGACCAGCCAATTCTGTGAAAGTAGAGTCAGCAACAAAGGTAACTTTTGATATAATCATTGCCGGACAGAAAATAAACTCTACATTAGATGTGATTGACGATACTAAGTTCAATTATTATGAGAATGATCAGGTTCAGACGATTCCCGTTGAAAATGTGACTATAAGATTTTCAAAGATGAGTCAATCAAGCGACGTTGATCTTCCTTTGAAACTAATCGTCAGTACTGCCAATCCATTCCGCGCTGATTCTACGCTGAGTATGGAATTCGTTGTCTATCCACCTGGTGTGAGGTGATCATATGACAGCGAGAAATGGCTATATAATAGTGATCAGTGTATTGCTTGTTGCTGTAAGTGCTGTATTTTCAGTTGCGATCTTTACACAGATCGATACCACTGTGAAAAAGGTTTCACTAACAACACAGACCTTGAAAGAAAAGTCTGATGCAATAAAAGTCATCGCAACAGCAGGTGCCTATTTGAGAAGCAAATATAGTGTGGCTAATGGATTTTACCTGGCAGATCACATGACGACCCAATCGGCTTTTGATGAAACCAAGAAGATCATTATCAACACTTCAGGGCCTGTTGAGAAAACTGTGTGGCAGAGTTTCTTTAGCCCAGAATCTTTGAGCGATGTGCAATTTTCGTATATTAAGGACCTTTTGCAACTTGCAAATAATAGCGATTCACCTTTAAAGAAGGCTTTGATCGACAGTAAATCAAAAGGACTGATAGAAGCAGATCTTTCAAAAATACGTGTCTATGCATTTTCAGAAAGCTCGGACCGATCCTGGCTTGTTTTGTTATGCACGAACGTTGGAAGATCGTGGGCATGGGCACTTGTCGGTCCGGAGGGTTTCTTCAACTACGCTGTGTTTTTGCCGAACGGTATACCTTCAGGGACATACTATGGCGATGGTGAAGTCATAGATGGTCCAGGTTGGTTTGGAGTCGATGATAGAGGTACTGGTGGCTTGGGAATAGGAGGTCAAACTGGACCAAGGTTTTATGGGAAGGCTTTCTACAGAATCCTCCGTGATTACTTAGTCAGGCCCGCCCAACAGAGTGATGTGTTCGTTGGTGGTCGGGTAACCCTCAGTGATGCCGATGTAAATGCTTTCAAGTCAGCTTATCAAGGAAAGGTATACTGGGAGGCACAGCTTTCGAGCTTTGAAAAGGTGGATATCGTCGATCTTGCAAAAGGAGGTATTGATATTCCCCAAAGTCCCAGCGGACTCATTTTGACGTATTCCAAACTTCCCAGTACGCAGGTAGACGATTTGATAATCACTTCATCGATATCAAAAATTAATAACAACGATGTGCAAATAATTAAATTCACTGGTCCTGATGGATACTTCAAAAGGGATGGAAATAAGTCTTATCAAGTTGATCTTATAGTACCTTTCCCAGGACCACCAAACGTGCCTGTCACAGTGGTGGCTACAGAAACTGTTGCTGGTCAGAGTACAAGATATACATCGTCTTTACCATCTTTCAACGGTTTTTTGGGTCTTCTTTGCGAAACAACCAATTCTTCCGTTGGAATAGGTATAAAAGATAGCTGGACTAAGAACATCTTCATGGGTGACTGGACGATCTTAGTCATGGGAAACAAAGGTAGACAAGAGGAACAAACTCCTTGGGACAAAGTGAAAATTTACGGAGATATACAGTATTATAGCGCCAAAGACGACAATAAAATGGTCATTGAGTATCAAGGTAACAGGTATGAGGTTTTTATGAATCCATTTTTTGCAGATGGAACCCCCATTCCCAATAACAAGGACGTAAAGGGAAGACTCAAACTCACCAGTGGAGATCAAACAGTTGATTTGATCGATGGGAAAACTTTCTGGGACGCCTGGTACAAGAAACTGGCACAATCTGAAAGCAAAGATCATATAAACCTGATAACAACGGGAGATATAGAAATACCATGGCACGATGGTTACAAAATTGGATCAAGAATCCGAAATCTTCGCATGGATATGAGCGTCTTCACCATGTATTGGGACAGAAACCGAAGGCCAGGAAGAGGGAACCAGGTTTTGGTTCCTACCTTCAAAGTTGATTACAGCAAGTTTCAGGGTTTGAGTTACAGGATTGTTTTTGGATCAATTGCATCAGAAGCTGTCACCGCCACGTGGAGTGGGACCAAGGGTCTCAAGGAGTTTAACATCTTTGATAACCGACTCTATTCGGCAAAAAGAGGTTTCTCCCCGATGACTGGGGCTATCCTACTGGAAGGGCTGCGAC
This sequence comes from Pseudothermotoga sp., assembly GCA_046294065.1. Taxonomy (GTDB): domain Bacteria; phylum Thermotogota; class Thermotogae; order Thermotogales; family DSM-5069; genus Pseudothermotoga_B. The sequence continues at coordinate 8,629 of JBKBIU010000019.1, read as the reverse complement.
TGAGATGAAAGGATACAGTTTGGTCGAATTGATAATTGGTATTGGGATCATTTCTGTGGCTCTGGTCGTACTTATCCTGTCAGCCGATCAGGCTGTCAGGAGTTTTTCAAAATCCAATGAAGTTCTTACAAGAACCGCAACGTTTTTCAACCAAGCAACCTCAAATTTTGCCGGACAACTTTCTGGAACCCCAGTTAACACTCTGGATAAGGTTCTCAATTACCAACTTGTCGGTGCTTATGCCTTCTTTGATTCCATTGAAGTCAGATCGGTTGCGCAGGGTTATGTCTACGCACTGAAAGATCCCAGATTCTAAATCTGTCCCACTTCTTTGAGAAAATCTATCAAAAATCCACGGACTAAGGACGAGAATTTCGAAATAATGTTTATAGTGATCCCTTTAAGTTCCTCAAGCTCATCTTCGTGAGCAGAATAATCAGATGTTGTTAAAGCACGTTCTTTGAGAGATTCTCCATAGATCTTTCGAAGTTGTCTATCGACGCCGTCTATGTTACTTAGGCCAAGCCAGCGAACCTTTTGTATGAGTTGACGTAGATGTCTTGTGTTCAGAGGTTGAGCTTGTTTTATTGCAGTTACAGCATCTTGATCGTATTGGTAAAGTAGATATGCCAGATATTCATCGTATGAATAATGTGAATTTGAAAGTACTTGAGCCATTTGTTTGTCTGTCAGTGCTCTTAAAGTGTCAAAGAACCCACCCGGTGCATTGTGGTATGGCATAGACAAATCTTGAAGGTGATGGAGTGCTCTTGCCAGGAAACGGTAACCCCAATACTCGTCGCCCTTCATAAATGCTTGTCGAGACATCTCTACAAAGTAGTAAAAACTCTGAGTTCCTTCAAAGAATTCAAAGATGGCAATGTTGTATTTCATATGTCTGACACCTTGGCTGTTTCCTATGATGCTTTGTAAAGATGAAAGTTGTAAACCTTCATCCATACCTAAGTCGGGTTCGACAGAATAGACCATCAGTATCTGCCACACAGGGACCTTTCCATCGACTGGTTTTGGATCGGGTGGAAGATAACAGGTATTTGTTAAAGGACAGGCTGTAATGAATTCTCCGCAGTAATCGTCGAGTCTGAGGAATTCTCTGTTGTAGATTCGCTTCTCAGTGTAATCATAGGGAGTTATCTTAATCAATTTTTCAGCATTTGGAAGAAAATCTTTAACTAACAAATAAGTGAACAATTCATGAGCAGACCAACTAAAGGTTAACAGCCAGCACAAACCAAACATAATCAGTGTAAAGATTTTTCTCACATGAACACCCCCTGTTTCATCTTACCATAAAAGTCAGCATACTTGAGCATAAGAGAGCATAAGTAAGAAAAAGAGAGAATAAGAACGATCGTAAGAGATTGCCAAAGATTACCAAGTATAGTCAAAGATTGCCAGATTTTGCCAAATATAGCTCTCATGGTAGTATTATACAGGAAAGTAACATAAATGCTACAAAGGAGGGTTAGAATGACCAGTTCATACTTTATGGAACTTGAGGACAGGTACGGTGCCCACAACTACAAACCAATTCCGGTTGTTATTGAAAGAGGTGAAGGAGTCTGGGTTTGGGACGTAGAAGGAAGCAGATACCTTGACATGTTGTCGGCCTATTCGGCTTTAAATCATGGTCATCGTCACCCCAAAATCATCAAAGTTCTGAAAGATCAACTAGACAAACTGACACTGACTTCAAGAGCTTTTCACAACAATCTTCTGGGTCGGTTTGAAGAAAGGCTGTCGAAGTTCGCAGGTTACGATAAGGTACTCCCAATGAATACAGGAGCCGAGGCAGTGGAAAGTGCTTTAAAGATCGCTCGCAAATGGGCTTATTACAGGCGCGGCATTCCTATGAACGAGGGGAATATCATAGCAGTAGAAGGCAACTTCCATGGAAGAACAATAACAATAGTTTCCTTTTCCACCGAGCATCAGTATCGAGATGGTTTTGGACCGTACACACCTGGTTTCAAAGTGGCACCATTCAATAATGTAAGTGCCATCGAAAGCTTGATAGATGATCATACCATAGGAATTCTGGTAGAACCTATTCAAGGTGAAGGTGGTGTGCGTGTACCAAGAGAAGGTTACCTTAGAGAACTGAGAGAGATTTGCAATAAACACAGGATTATCTTGATGTTTGATGAGATCCAGACAGGACTTGGTAGAACCGGAAAGATGTTTGCATGGCAGTGGGAAGATGCAAAACCAGACATCTTGATACTGGGTAAGGCTCTTGGCGGAGGAGTTTATCCCGTTTCTGCTGTCTTAGCGAACGATGAAATTATGGATGTTTTGAAGCCAGGGGATCATGGTTCAACATTCGGCGGGAATCCGCTTGCTGCTGTAGTAGGGATTGCTGCAATAGATGTCCTTGAGGAAGAAAAACTTGATGTCAGAGCAAGAGAAATCGGTGACTATTTTATGAAGCAATTGAAATCTATTGAGAGTGAGTATGTGATGGAAATTCGTGGTAAGGGTCTTTTGATAGGAGTCGAAATCAAGAAAGAATATGGTACAGCCAGACCTTTCTGTGAAAAACTCGCCAAGCTTGGAATACTTTGCAAAGAAACACACGATCAAGTAGTGAGGTTTGCACCGCCACTTGTTATAAGTAAAGAAGAGATAGACTGGGCACTTGAAAAAATTTCAAAGGTTCTCACCGAACCTATTCACAGCAAGAATGTTTCAAAGAAAATTACTTGAAATACTCTTTTGTTTGTTAAGCTTCACCAAACTGTGGGCATCTTTTGATGTTGCCCGCAGTTTTTTGCTGACATTGCCCGGCGAGGAACAGATTGTGGACTGTGTTGAAATTCAAGAAGGTTTTGTTATTTTTACACAACAAGCAAGCACAAATAAAGTTAATGCTGTTAAGCTGAGCAAAGACCTTGAGTTGCAAACTGTACACTCTTTAGAGCAACTTTCCTTCACAAAACTCAACTGTGTAGAGAAAACAATTGATACTGGCTTCATACTTGCTGGTTATGAAATTTTGCACAGACAATCGAAGATCAAGATCGCATTGTTGGATGAACGGCTGAATCTCATTCAAGAAAAAATACTGGCTGTCTCAGGAGCCGATCAATGGGTTGAATGCCTCATGAAACTATCGGATGGATATCTTCTTGTGGGCGGTCATAGAACCATAAAAGGCAACTGGTACCAAGCTTTGGCAATGAAATTAGACGAAAGTCTTGAAACCCTTTGGAGCAGAACCTTTGGTGGATCTTCTGATGAATGGTTTAGTAATCTCTGTCAACTGGATAATGGCTATATATGTGTTGGTTCAACTGAAAGTTATGGGTCTGGACAAGCGGACTTTCTGGTTGTTAACTTCTCGAAGAGTGGTCGCTTAATGTGGTGGAAGATCTTTGGTGGTCCCCGTTGGGAGAGAGCTGTGGGAGTTGTTCAAACAAGAGATGGAATAATGATAGTTGGCTCTTCAAATTCATTTACACCACACGATTCTATTTTTCTTGTCAAGATAAATCACCATGGGCAGAAGATCTTCCAAAGATATATCGATCTTGGTTCCGATTTTACAGTGAAAGGAATTGTGAACGTGAGGAACAAAGATCTTTATATTGTTTATGGAGAACTTTGGAATGGATACCTCAGAAAAGACTTAGCATATTTGATAGTCAACAACGATGGTGAGGTAATTCAAAAGAAAGTCTTTGAAACCTATAACGATCAGAGTTTTTCTCGGCTTTTGCCTCTCCGTGATGATAGATTTCTCGTTGTGGCAAATACGGAAAGTTCTTCCGTATCGAAGGGTATCCTCTTAATGCTCATAAATCGATGACTTGTTCAAAACTAACGTTCGTACTAATTGAAGGTACGTTTGGTAATTCTTGTATATGACTCTTTTCCAAGATGGAATAATTTTGACTAAAGCTGTGTTGAATCTGAGAAGCTTTGATTTTTTGTGCTTTAAGCAACCGCCAGGAAATTAAGATTTTGTCTAGTAAAGCCTTGAGTTATTGATAAACAGACTTGTGGTACAAAAAGCAAGCAACAGAATGATCTTTTTTTACTTCCACCAAATCAGGACGCGCACTCTTACATTCAGGCATTCTGAATTGACAGCGATCGAAGAACGGACATCCTGGTGGTAGATTAATTAGAGATGGAATCTCACTCACGTCTAAAGTGAATTTCATCTTTCTTGTGGGGTCTGGTATGGGTATAGAGTTGAATAGCAATTGTGTGTAGGGATGGAGCATATCATTAACCACTAAGTCTGTCTTTCCCAATTCAACAATTTGCCCAAGGTACATAACTGCTATTCTGTCGCTCAGAAACTTGATGACTGATAAATCATGGGATATGAACATATAGGTGAGCCCCAATTCATCTTTCAGTTTCTTTAACAAATTCATTATTTGTGCTTGGACTGAAACATCAAGTGCTGATGTTGGTTCGTCCAAGACAATGAACTTGGGTTTTGTTATTATAGCCCGTGCAATTGCAATCCTTTGTCTCTGTCCACCAGAAAATTCATGTGGGAACCTACCGACATGCTCGGACTTCAAACCAACACTTTCGAGAGTACTCATGATCAAGGCTCTCTCTTCTGATCTTGAAAGTTTCTGATGGATTCTTATTGGCCGTGCGAGGATGTCATAGACTGTCATACGAGGATTCAATGAGGAAAACGGATCCTGAAAGACTATCTGCATATTACGACGAAAGTAACGAAATTCCTTTTCAGTCATATTTGTTATGTTGGTTCCGTCAAAGATTATTTCTCCACCATCTGGTTGTTGTAGTTTTATAATGGTTCGTCCTAAGGTTGTCTTACCGCAGCCAGATTCACCAACAACACCTAGTGTCTCACCCTCGTTCAAATCGAATGAAACTTCATTCAAAGGCTTTATTACGAAATGCTTGCCAAAGAATCCCTTTTTCACCCAAAAAACCTTCACCAATCTCCTCACTTTTAGGATTTCCAACTTTGGTCACCACCATTGTACGGATTAAAGCAAGCAACTTTGTGTTTTGAACCAACAAGTTTTGGTACTTTTTCGTCGCACAGTCCTTTTATGAACCTTTCACAGCGAGGGTGGAAACGGCAACCATTTGGAGGGTCTATTAAATTGGGTACACTTCCCTCGATCACCCTTAGATTATCTATTCTGCTCTCAAGGGGTGGTATGGCATTCAGAAGTCCTTTTGTGTAAGGATGTAAAGGTCTTTGGAATATCTCCTGAACCTGGGCAAACTCAACCACATATCCTGCATACATCACCGCAACTTTGTCGCAAATTTGTGCCACGACACCAAAGTTGTGAGTTATAATCAGCACACTCAGTCCGAGTTCTTGATTCATTCTCTTGAGTAAACTCAGAATTTGAGCTTGTATCGTAACATCAAGTGCAGTTGTTGCCTCGTCGGCGATCAACAGTTTTGGATTGCATACTAAAGCCATGGCAATCATAACTCTTTGTCTCATGCCGCCTGAGAGTTGGTGTGGGTACTTGGTCATAAGAGATTCGGGATCTTGCATTCTTACAAGCTTAAATGTCTCTATAGCTTTTGAAACAGCTTCTTGCTTACTCACACCTGTGTGAGTCATGATCACATCACAGATCTGTTCGCCAATGGTAAATGTGGGATTGAGCGAAGTCATAGGTTCTTGAAATATCATCGATATCTTTTTACCTCGAATTTCAATCATCTCTTCCTCTGTAAGTTCACTGATTTCTTGACCCTCGAACCATATTCTTCCATTAAGGTATCTTGCTGGTGGCGTGGGGATCAACTTCAGGATGCTCATTGCTGTGATAGACTTCCCGCTCCCAGTTTCTCCAACTATGCCAACGATTTCGCCTTTCCCGATTGTCAAATTCACATCCTCTATAGCTTTTACAATGCCTTCCTCAGTATCAAAATAAAGCCGAAGATTCTCTATCTTTAATAACTCTTCCATCTTCTTCTCACCTATCTTTCAACCTTGGGTTCAAGGCGTCGTTGAGACCATCTCCAAACAAGTTGAAACCCATTACGGTCAAGAACAATGCAACACCAGGAAAGATACCGAGATGAGGGGCTATCTCCAAATAAACTCTTGCCATTGCAAGGTCTGTCCCCCATTCTGCTTCGGGTGGTTTAACTCCCAAGCCAAGAAAGCTCAGTCCAGATATTGTTAGTATTGCTGTGGCCATTCTAAGAGTGGCTTGAACTATTATTGGTGCCAGGGCATTAGGTACCACGTATCGAATAATTATGGCCATGTTCGATTCTCCTACGGCTCTTGCTGCTTCTATGTATTCATTGTTTTTAACTGTCAGAACCGAGGCTCTCATGACTCTTGCAAACTGCGGAAATGAATAGATGGCTATGGCTATTATGAGATTGGATTTTCCAGGTCCCAAAGCTGCAACGATTGCTATGGCCAAAAGTATATCTGGGAATGCCATCAGTATATCCAAGAATCTCATGAGCATTTCATCAACAACACCTCCGAAGTACCCTGCAACCGTTCCAGCCGTCATACCCATGAAGATGGCAATTATCACAGCCAAAAAGGAAATGGAAACAGATGTTCTCGCACCATATATAACTCTACTCAAGACATCTCTTCCAAAAATGTCAGTGCCAAATGGATGTTTCAACGATGGCCCTTCAAGACTTGAGAGTAAGTCTTGTTTGTACGGATCATAGGGTGCTATCAAGGGAGCTGTTATGGCAACGATCACAATGGTGACAACAACGAACATACCAATCAATGCACCTTTGTTTTTACTTATTCTTTTGAATGTTATTGTCCATGCACTTTTTTTCGACATATTTAACCCCGCCTTAGTCTTGGATCAACCAATGCATAAAGAATATCGACACAAAGATTTACTAAAACGAAGGACATCGCTATAATCATTATTCCAACTTGGACAGCTATGTAATCACGATTGAAAATGGAATCCACAACATATCTACCCAGTCCTGGCCATCCAAAAACACTCTCGGTCAGTACTGCGCCACCCAACAGATAACCGAATTGTAATCCAATAACTGTTATTATGGGTATGAGAGCATTTCTAAGCACGTATTTGTAGACAATCCTTCTTTTCGACAAACCAAAGGATTTGGCTGTTCTCACATAGTCTTGGTTGAGTATTTCAAGCATACTTGCGCGCGTCATTCTTGCTATGATAGCTGATGTGGCAAGACCAAGTGTTATGGCAGGCAAAATTATGTGCTCAATTCCACCCTTTCCGCCAGAAGGTAACCAACCGAGCGTAACTGCAAAGATGATGATCAGTAAAATGCCCAACCAAAATATGGGCATAGAAACACCTATCAATGAGAAAAACATAGCAAAACTGTCGACCCATGTGTTTCTTCTCACTGCTGAAACTATGCCAAGTGAAATGCCTATCATGGAAGATATGAGTATACTGACCATCGCAAGTTGAACAGTATTAAGGAACCTTGGCGAGATTTCCTTCAAAATAGGTCTTTCAGTCTTAATGGATCTTAGATCGTTTGTAACGATTCCCTTCATGAATCTAAAGTATTGCTCAACCAAAGGCTTGTTCAAGCCATATTTATCACGTATTGCCTCCACGTCTTCTTTTGTAGCACCTTCTCCAGCTATAATTCTGGCTGGATCACCTGGTATTAAATGCATTATTGAAAAAGATATGATCGAGACGCCAATTATCACAGGTATCAGAAGCAATAATCTTCTTGAAATAAATTTGATCACACACAACACCCCACAAACTATGGGGTGTGTCGGCACACCCCATAAAACTTATCTGTCGATCCAAGTATGAGTCATGTTAAAACGCTCGGTAGGATAGATTTTCAGATCCTTAATTTCTTTTCGCATGACTGTAGCAATTTTCATTTCATACAAGAATATGGCGGGAGCATCTTGGAGTATGGTTTTTTGCGCTTGAGCGTAGTATTCCATCAAACGTTTCTCATCAAGCTCTGTTCCTATCTTGTCTATAAGTTCATCGACCTTCGGATTGCTGTAGAAAAAGTTATTGTACTTTGCAGTGCCTTGCGCACTACTCATCTGGTTTATCGAGTGGAAGAGTGGGAACAAGACCCAGTGACCCTCGGCAGTTCCCGGTGCCCAACCGAGTAAGAACAACTGATAATCCCAATCTTCTGGCTTATTAGAAAGTATCTTTGCTACGTAAGTACCCCACTCCATAGGCTTAACATCGAGGATAATGCCCACTTCTTTGAACATTCCCTGCAATGCTACCGCTGTCTCATAATCATTAAGGTATCTCCCTTTTGGAGTAATCAATTCAAGTTTCAACCCATTGGCGTATCCGGCTTCCTTCAAGAGCTGTTTAGCCTTTTGGGGATCGTAAGGATACAATCCCGTCGAAAAGTAACCGTAAGTGATACTCGACAAAGGTGAATCAGCTGGTCGAGCCATGCCTCGCATGATCACTTTGCACAGTTTTTCCCTATCAATGGCATAGTTGAGTGCCTGTCTGACTCTGACATCTTTGAGAGGACCGATGCGGCTATTGATACCCACGTAGATGACTCGCACCGTTGGAATAGTCTTCACTGTCAAGCGTGAGTCTTGTTCCAGTGATGAAATAAGAGCTGGTGGAGGATTGTACATGATATC
>JBKBIU010000256.1:0-2420 GCA_046294065.1 Pseudothermotoga sp. | reverse complement strand
GGTAAAGGGATTTATAAACAAATTCTTTCGGATTTCTCAAAACTTATAAACGAAGTCTCTTCACACATACCTTCGGAGGATCTTCTCGTAATGGCTGATGGTTTTGAAAGGCTTTCAAGAGTTTTTAGGGGGGGCGAAGACCAATGATCCTGGTCACTGGATCGACGGGTCACCTTGGGAATGTACTTGTAAGACTCCTTGTTGCGTCGGGAAAAAATGTGAGGGCGATGGTTGCACCCTTTGAAGATACTTTACCTGTTGATGATCTACCTGTTGAAATCGTCAGAGGTGATATACGAGATTACGATTTCGTTCAACGTGTGTGCAAAGATGTAGAAGTTGTTTATCATCTTGCTGCGGTTATATCGATTCTGGGAAAGAGGAGGATGGTCTACGATATAAATGTTGGTGGCACTGAGAATATTATAAAAGCATGCAGGAAAAACAGAGTAGGACGCCTTGTTTATGTGAGTTCCATACATGCTTTTTCTGAACCAAGATCTGGCTCTTTGATCGATGAGTCGATTCCCATCGATCCTGAGAGAACCTCTGGTGATTATGCAAAATCAAAAGCAATTGCCACAATCAAAGTTCTAAATTCAGTGAAAGAAGGCTTGAACACAGTTGTTATTTGTCCAACGGGTATTGTAGGTCCCTACGATTGGCGTGTCTCTGAGATGGGCAACTTGCTCCTTTTATACTCAAAAAATTTGCTCAAAGTGGGTATTAAGGGTTCTTTTGACTTTGTCGATGTTCGTGACGTGGCAACTCTGTTGGTCAGTGCCTGCGAGAAGGCAGAAAAAGGTGAACTGTTCATTGCCAGTGGATACTATATTACTATAAGAGCTCTTTTTCAAATGCTTCAAAAGATTAGGCCATCAAAGTCTGTCAATATCTTTTTACCAAGTTACATAGCGTATCCTATCTCTCTTTTCACGTCGATTCACTACCTTGTGAAAAAGAAAAAACCTCTCTTAACGCCCTACAGCGTTCACACCCTCACAAGGAATTATATATACTCCCACAAAAAGGCTACCGACCTTCTCGGGTACAACCCAAGACCTTTGCTCGATTCTTTGAAAGATGCCTTACTCTGGTTTGAAAGCGAGGGTTTTGTCAAGCCAGTCAGTTCGGCTCTGAATTTTGTTGAACGATCTTCATAATTCTGTCTTTTAGTTCCGATTCATAATCAGGTTGAATTTGTTCATATTCTGATTTGAACAGTGGTGACGAAATGACAAAATCTGCTGTCGATCTTGTGATTGCAACTGGTATGTTGTAAACCGTTGCGATTCTTAGTAAAGCCTTTATATCAACGTCGTGTGCGAGAGGTTCAAGTGGATCCCAAAAAAAGATTAAAACATCTATTTCACCTTCTGATATCTTTGCCCCTATTTCTTGATCCCCTCCCAATGGACCACTCTTGAACTTGGTAACTTTAAGGCCTGTTTTCTGCTCTATCAAAGAACCTGTGGTGCCAGTTGCATACAGTTCATGCTCTGACAGCGTACCTTTGTTGAATTGTACCCACTCTATCAAATCTTTCTTTCTTCTATCGTGGGCAATCAATGCTATCCTTTTTCTTTTGTTCATTCTGATTTTCTTTTCCATTTTCTTTCACCTCCAAGATCAATATTAGACGACTGTTTGGCGTATTTCAAGTTTTCTCTGTATGTTTGTGCAAAAGTTCCTGCAAACCTGTTTTCTGGTAAATTAGTTCGTACGTAAAACAGTAGTTATTTTCTGTGTAACAGTAATTTCAACTTCATTGCACAAAGCGAGTGGTAAGATTAGTCAAAATAAAGGGCGTTAAGAAATTCTTCAGATGCAATGATCTTTTTCTTTTCTGGGAGGGTCTATCTTGAAAATCAAATGTGGAACTTTGCTCACACCATTTGAGCAAATGAATGATGTTACCATCTTTTTAGAAGAGGGAAAGATAAAAGACATTAGTTCATCAAATGTCTTGAATCTCACTTCCCATTGCATTGACGCGAGTAGATATTGGGTTGTCCCTGGTTTTATCGATCCTCACACCCATATAGGAATTTACCGTCTTGAAGGCGAAAATGCCGATCATGGATTTGAAGTTTCAGATCCTCTGACGCCACATCTAAACGTGGTAGATGGAATCGATCCTTTCGATCCAGCCTTTGAAAATGCGATAAAATCTGGTGTTACAACCGTTGGGATATTACCTGGTTCATACATGTCCTTTGGTGGCAGCGTGGAAAAGATCACAATCATGCCAGGACAAGGTGCTATTTACAAAACGAACGGTAAGTTGATCAATAAATCAGCTTTTGTAAAAGTTGCACTCGGAGAGCATCCTAGGAGATTCTTAGCGGAACGTAAGATGGTCCCCACAACGAGAATGGGAATAATCGCAGAGATAAGATCACTTTTCAAACAGACCCTAC
>JBKBIU010000018.1:0-13248 GCA_046294065.1 Pseudothermotoga sp. | reverse complement strand
AGTCATGGTGCATACAAGTTCAAAGGTGAACCAAAACTAGATTTCGAAAGATTGTCAGAGATTGCGAAGAGACTTCCTAATTTCCCCTTAGTCTTGCACGGTGCTTCAAGTGTCCTACAGGATCTTGTTGAGAAGGCTAACAGATATGGTGCAAAACTTGGCTCAGCACAGGGTGTACCAGAGGAAATGATTAGAACAGCAACAACAATGGGAATATGTAAGGTCAATATAGACACCGATTTGAGACTTGCTATGACAGCAACGATTCGCGAGATCTTTGCAACTCATCCAGAAGAGTTCGATCCAAGAAAGTACTTAGGGCCTGCAAGAGATGCTATCAAGCAATTAGTGAAACACAAGATGAAGAACGTACTTGGTTGCAGTGGCCAGGCTTAATCGAGCCTGGCTGCATCACTCCATAAACCTTCTAAGTCATAGAAATCTCTTGCATGTGACGTAAAGATATGAACTACAATGTCCCCAGCATCGATCAACAACCAATCGTATCCGGTGCCCTTATCAAAATAGATCAATGGGTGAGAGTTATTTATGAAGAATTCCACAATAGCATCTCGAAGTGTTCCCATGTGCGTTTGAGAATTGGCTGTTGCTATAACAAAATATTCTGTTGGCAACGGCGTTTTCGTCATGTCTAATACTATTGGTTCAATGGCTTCCTTTTCATTCATTAATTTAATCAATTCTTTCAGCAATTCCACCTTATCACTCCACTGTTACACTCTTGGCTAGATTCCTCGGTTTATCTGGATCGAATCCTAATTCATCTGCAACAAAGTAAGCAAACAATTGAATAACTGGTGCCATCAACAAAGGATAAAGTTCTTCTCTAGTGCTGTTAACTGCGATGATGTCATCTGCAAGTTCTGATATTTCCTGATTATCATCACTTGTAACTGCAAGAATCCGGGCCTTTCTGGATCTGCACTCTATTATATTGCTTTTCATCTTTGGAAACAAAGAATCATTCGGAGCGATTGCAAAGACTGGAAAATCAGGCCCGAGCATTGCTATAGGGCCATGTTTCAGTTCACCTGCAGGATATCCAGTAGCATGAATGTAGCTTATCTCTTTCAACTTCAGGGCACCTTCAAGTGCCGTAGGATATCCATAAGCTCTGCCGATATACATAAAATGTTTGTAATCTTTGTATTTTCTTGCCAATTCATGAATCTTATCGACAGACTTCAAAGAATTTTCGAAAATTTCCGGAAATCTCATCAGTCTGTCAATCAGTTCTGAATTCTGCTCCATGGAATCATTCAATATTTCATTTGCCCTAAACATCAATAAGTAAAGCATCACAAGCTGTGCAACATATGATTTTGTAGCCGCAACACTTATTTCTGGACCAGCATTCAGATAGAGTACACAATCTGCTTCACGCGTCAATGTTGAACCTACAACATTTGTGACGGCAACAATCTTTGCTCCATGTTTCTTTGCTAGTCTTACAGATTCGAGAGTATCAGCGGTTTCACCAGATTGTGAGATGGCTAAAACTATCGATCCGGGTCTTAGATTAATTCGTTTATAACGAAACTCAGAAGACACATCTACGTCAACGGTAATATTTGTTCTGTTCTCAAGAAGATACTTGAAAATGAGTGCCGCGTGATAACTTGTCCCGCAAGCGATTACTTTCATTGATTTGGAATCTATCAAAGTTTTCTCAAAGGGTTCGAACTCCTCAAGAACAACCGATCCATTCTTGATTCTTCCAGTCAGGACAGATACTATGCACGAAGGTTCCTCAAAGATCTCTTTGAGCATAAAATGTTTGTAACCAGATTTCTGTGCATCTTCATAAGACCAATCTACGTGAACAGAGTTGCGCTCACGGATTGTTCCGTCAAAACCGATTATCTTCACAGTATCTCTCGAAAGTTCTACAATTTCACCATCTTGTAAGAAAACAACTTCTCTTGTGAACTTGAGTAAAGGTGTGACATCGGATGCCAGTCCCTTTATTGACCCATCCACCCCCACGATTAGCGGACTACCCTTTCTTGCTCCAACAATAATATCAGGATGATCAGCATGAACAACGGCTATGGCATAACTCCCCTCGAGTTTCAAAACAGCTTTTCTGACAGCTTCGAGTAAATCACCGTTGTAGTGTTCTTCTATCAGATGTGGAATCACTTCTGTGTCTGTTTGAGAAAGGAAGTTATGACCCAGTTCTTGAAGTCTCATTTTCAACGATCTGAAATTTTCAATTATACCGTTATGAACAACTGATATCTTACAAAAGCAATCAGAATGGGGATGAGCATTGACATCATTTGGTTCTCCATGTGTAGCCCAGCGCGTGTGAGCGATACCAGTCTCGATTACATCATTCAGCTTGTCTTGTAATTGATTTTTGAGGTTTTCGACCTTGCCTTTAGACTTGGTGATATTCAATTTACGATCTTTCAAGAAAGCAATCCCTGCAGAATCATAACCACGGTATTCAAGCTTTTCAAGAGCTTCAACAAGAGCGCTAACTCTAATTTGTTCACCTATAAGCCCCACTATCCCGCACACGTTGTATCTCACCCCTTAATCCCTCAATCATCCCCATCTTTACCCCTTCGCAAGCAACTTTGATTGCATTAGAAATCGCAAATCTATCCGATGATCCATGAGCTTTAACAACCAACCCATCGACGCCTAAAACAAGACCTCCACCATAAGTACGTGGATCGAGAGTTTTTTTGAGCTCGGCAAAAACCTTTTTCATAAGGAGTGCTCCAATTTTCTGTAATAACCCAGCTTCATTCACTTTATCTTTCAAGGTCTGCAAAATCATCTTTGCTGTTCCTTCCATGGTTTTCATAGCCACGTTGCCGGAAAAGCCATCTGATACAACCACATCCACCTTCCCTGTATTTATGTCGTGACCCTCCACATTTCCAACAAAGGAATCTGGAAAATTTTCTTTCAAAAGGATATATGCCTGTCTTGTCGTTTCATCTCCCTTTGTCTCTTCTTCACCAACATTGAGTAATCCAATCCTTGGTTTTACACGTCCAAGAACTTTTGCATAAGAAAACCCCATAACGGCAAAATCCAAAAGATGCTCTGCTCTAACGTGTGCGTTTGCACCAGCGTCGATCAAAATTGTGAATCCTCCTATAGAGGGAACAGGTACACCCAAAGCAGGTCTCTCAACGCCTTCGATTCTGCCAAGTACGAATGTCGAACCTGCAAGCAGTGCACCAGTATTACCTGCACTGACAAAAACATCTACAGCTTTTTCGTTCAACAATTTCAAACCAACATACATGGAAGAGTTTTTTCTTCGAAGGATTTCGGTAGGCTTTACATCCATAGGTAGGAAATCATCAACCTCTACCTTGTCAAAGCCGTCAGCCTTTGTAAGGGCCTGCTTTGTTCCTATAAGCAAGATCTTTACATCTTTCGAAGAAGACAGCTTGGCACCCTCCAAGATTTCGGTGGGTGCCTTGTCTCCTCCCATCAGATCAAGTGCAACACGTACCATTGCCTCACTCTGCTATTTCCAGGACTTGCCTTCCGTTGTAATAACCACAGTGTAAACAAACCCTGTGTGGCAACTTTGGCTGACCACAGTTTGGACATTTGCTCACAGGTACTGTGATAGCTCTGTAGATCTTCGCACGTTTAGCATGTGTTCGCGACCTTGTTCGCTTATATTTTGGAACTGCCATCTGCTAACCCTCCTCGTTTATTTTCTTCAACAAAAGTAATTTATTCAATCTTGGATCGATTCTATGTTCTTCGCATATGTGCTCGGGATCCTCATTCAAATCGGTGCCACAGTGAGGACAAAGTCCTCTGCAGTCATGTTTACAGAGTACCCTCATTGGCACATCGACAACTATCGCCTCTATTATCCTCTCAGATAAATCTATCTTATCCGAAGAGTAGTATAACACGTTTCTGAGAGATTGTAGCTCTTCTTCCTTTTCCTTCGGTGCCTCGTTGATGGGTTTGTAAAGTGCCTCGATGGTACCATTGATTTTTACTTCAACCGGTTTCAGGCATCTATCACAAGGATGCTCAAGAACAGTTCTAGCGTATCCTCCAACAACCACACCATCCTTTGCCATGACAACCACCATCTTGACCTCTATTGGTCGAAGGACCTTACACTGTACACCAGGAAGTTCCACCGTCTGTGCTTCGAATATACCTTCCAGTATCATTCTGCGTTCTTGACTTAGTTTTTCCAGTTCAATTACCCAATTCAAAAGACCACCTCAAATCTTTTATAATGGAAAAGGGGTGACTCATTGAAGAGAATTACCCTTTTCTGGGTCATGATGACTTTCTCGTTCCTGACCTTAGGCGATCCTATATTTCTATTTATAGATCCAACAACCCACTTTTCCATAGAATTGTACAACAATCAACTTAAATTGTCTATTTTTCAACCATTTCTTTACACATCTGTACCAGTTGATTGGATATTACCAAGACAAAACAAAGATGTCATTAAAGGTTTGATTAAGGTCGAATCCAATTTTTTCATTCATGCTTTGTCTGATAAAGGAGCAATGGGGCTAACGCAACTGATGCCTTCAACTGCTCAAGAACTTGGGGTACTCAACCCCTTCAATGCCTTTTGGGCTTTAGATGGAACGAAACGTTATCTTGATACCTTACAAAATAGATTTGAAAAAATAGAGTATGCACTTTCAGCTTACTATGAAGGACCTACTCGGGTAGCTTTGAGAGGACCCAGCGTTGCTGGTCTTGATTACGCTGAAAAAGTCTTAAGAGAATCGGATAGACTGAAAAACCAAAGGGTTTTTCTTAGGGATGTTCTTTATATAGAACCCTATGTGCAAATTGGTAAGGCTTTCTCTGTTGGATCTAACCTGTACTTTTCATTATTTGGTATAATTGATCTTACGGCAGGAGTAGATATATCCTTTGAGAGAGTTTCTCATTTCATACTCGCTTACCCAAATTTGAGTCACTCTTTTTCGCCTGTAATCGGCGAGAAAGATCTTGATCTTGTGGCAGGGATTTGTTATCGAAAACTACCCGATTTTGGTGTACAATTTTTGTTAAGCTCCCAATACTTCGATCTGTCGATTCTAATGAAAATATGGCAATTTTATCTCACTGTTGGTTTTTCTTCCGAAGGCTTCCACATGGGAGTGATAAAATAATGGTGTTCAGGGAGTGGTGCCTTTGAATTTTTTGAAAAGGATCTGGGGATACATCAAGAATTACTATGAGAAATGGAAGACACTTCCAGTCCCCAGCAAGGTGTTATTCACAGGCATCGTCATTGCAATACTTGTTGTGAGTATTATAATGCTTGCAATCTTTGCAACGCCCAAATATGTACTATTGGTTAGTGGGTTGACTGATGAGCAATCTGGATATCTCATTCAACAACTTCAGACAATGGGGATACAGTACAAAGTCGAACCAGGAAGGATACTTGTATCGGATAAATACAACGTTTATGAGTTGAGAATGAGGCTTGCTTCTATGGGTGTACTCGGTGCAACTACGAGAGGCTTCGAAATTCTCGATCAGCAAAGCTTTGGAGCGACAAGTTTCGACAGACAGGTCAAATATCAAATAGCTCTACAGGGTGAACTTGAACGCAGTATCATGACCATAAGTGGTGTCAAAGCAGCGCGCGTCCACCTCACTTTACCAAAATACACATATTATGTGCGAGGTGAAATGGCCGAGCCAAGGGCATCTGTCTTAGTCGCCTTGCAGCCTGGTCAGGACCTAACACAAAACCAAATAAAAGGAATCATGGAATTAGTGGCTGGTGCCGTCGAAGGAATGAAGTTGGAAAACGTTAAGGTCGTTGACCAAATGTCAAGGGTTCTCAGTGACAGAGTTGTCACTTCCAGCGATATGATGTTGGCTTCGAGTAGAACTGAGTTAAAGATGAATCTTGAGGCGTACTATGGAAAGAAGATAAAGCAGACGCTTGAGGCTGTCTTTGGACCAAGTAGAGTTGAGGTCATTCCAGATATCAGGCTAAACTGGGAAAAGATAGAAAGGCAATCTACAAAATACGAACCAGTCACAAGACAAGGTGGAATCGTAAGAAGTCAAGAACAGGAGATGGAGAAAAGTACAAACCAACCACCGACAGGTGGAGCAGTTGGTACAGATTCAAATATACCTCCCACATATCCAAGTACGACGGGTGAAGGTACATCAACCTATGAAAGAACCCATACTATAACCAATTACGAAATAAATACCATTGTTGAGAATATCGTACAGAATAGAGAAGGAGAAATAGAAGCTCTTAGTTTATCCGTTGTAATAGATGCTTCATCATCGGTTTTCCAGAGATTCGACGAAAACGAGAGAATAAAATGGGCTGGTATTGTCTCAGACCTTGTCAGCAAAGGTGTTGGAGCTAATACAAGTGATCCAAAACTTTCCATCTCGGTCGCTTTTCTGCCCTTTGACAGATCCTTTGAAGAAGACTATCGAAGAAGTTTAGCCGAAATGGAAAAAAGAAGACGTTTTTCCATGATGATCTTTGGTTTGAGTGTTTTGTTTGTACTTTGTTTCCTGCTGATCTATCTAATTATCGTACAGATAAGGAGAATCAAAGGAAGAAAATTGATAGAACAGAGAAGACTGAGGATGGAAGAAGAGTTAAAGAAAGTGTTCGAAGAAGAAAAAGTTAAAGAGGCTCCTCTCACACCAGAACAGCAGGCATTGCTTGAGCTTAAAGAAAACCTTGAAAAGATCTATAGAGAATCTCCAGAAGAAGTGGCAAATATCATAAAACTCTGGTTAGTGGAAAGAGGGGTATGATATGGCAGAGAAAAAGCAAGTTACCGGAAGAAGAAAGGCTGCTGTTCTCTTGGTTATGTTAGGACCAGAGAAGGCTGCCTCTGTGTTGAAACATCTTGATGAAGCTGATGTCGAACAGTTAACAGTTGAAATAGCTAATGTTGGAAAAATATCTGATGAAGAGAAGAAAACCGTTCTTTCAGAATTTCAAGAGATCGCTCGTGCGAGAGAAATGATTTCGCAAGGTGGTATCGAATACGCCAAAGAAGTTTTACAGAAAGCCTTTGGACCTGAAAAGGCAATGAAGATCATAGAAAGGTTGATTTCAAACCTTCAGGTTAAACCATTTGATTTTCTTAGACAGACTGATCCTATACAACTGGTCAATTTCTTACAAAGTGAACACCCTCAGACGGTCGCTCTCATATTGAGCTATCTTGAACCACAACTTGCAGGAAGAATCTTATCATCCCTTTCTGATGATCTTCAAGTCGAGGTTGTGAAAAGGATAGCCTTGCTGGAGCGCACGTCTCCCGATGTGATAAGAGAGATCGAGAAAAATCTGGAAAGAAAATTGTCGGGATTCGTCAGTCAAAGCTTCAGTCAAGTGGGTGGAGTAGGTACAGCAGCTGAGATCATGAATAGTTTGGATCGATCATCGGAGAAAAAGATCATGGAGAAACTTGGTTATGACTCACCTGAACTTGCAGAAGAGATAAGACGCAGGATGTTTGTCTTCGAAGATCTTATAAAACTTGATGACAGATCGGTACAGTTGATCCTCCGCGAAGTAGAAACTAAAGATTTAGCACTTGCCCTCAAAGGGGCATCGGAAGAGGTCAAAGAGAAGATATTCAAGAACATATCAAAAAGGGCGGCCCAATTGCTCCAAGACGAACTCGAGTACATGGGACCAGTCAGAATAAAGGACGTTGAAGAAGCCCAACAAAAAATCATAAACGTCGTGAGAAGGCTCGAAGAGGCTGGTGAAATAATCGTCGCTAAGGGTGGTGGCGAGGAGTTGATCGTGTGATCATCAAGAAACGTCAACTCTTTATAGACAGCCCCTACATACTCAGCCAAACAAAGGTAACTCAAGATCCCGCAGAACTTCTCAAAAGAGCTGAACAAGAACTTTTGGACGCTCACCAAGAAGCTGATCAAATAATCAACGAAGCCCAAATGAAAGCTCAAGAAATCATTGAAAATGCAAAGAAAGAGTCTCAAAACATCTTGGAAAAAGCAAAAAGAGAATCACTTATGGCACAGAACCAAATTAAAACGACTATTCAAACCGTAAACAAGATCGTAGAAGAGTTCCAAAAACAATTGAAATCCAAAGTTATCGACATTTCTAACCAGTTGGTGGACGTTCTCCACATACTGATAAAAAAAATCACATTCAGAGAAATAGATAAGGTAGACTATGAAAGAAAAATCGAAAGTATCCTGACCAAGATCGTAGGTATGAACAATGTCAAAGTCACCATGAGTGTAGATGATTTTAAAAATCTCCCTCAAATTGTTGAACAATTCAAAGCCATAGGAGTGGAAGTGACTAAGTCGAATACCCTCAAATCTGGCGACGTAATCGTAGATACACAGATAGGTATCATAGATGGTACAAAACAATATGCATATGAGATCATAGAGCAGCTCCTCGAGGAGGTCTTCGGGCGTGAATGATCCTCTCGGGAACTTAGAGATTCTAAAGAGCAAAATAGAGGAGGAGGATTTCTTAAAAATCAATGGGAAGATAAGTCGGATAGTTGGACTGACCGTTGAGTCTATAGGTCCGGATGCATTCCTTGGGGAGATATGTAGACTGAGACTGGACAGTAAAAAACCACTCTGTGAGGTCGTTGGGTTCAGAGATGGTAGGGTCCTACTCATGCCTCTTGAAGATCTGTCTGGTGCGAAACATGGAACAGTGATTCACAAAACAGGGAAACGTTTAGATGTTGCCGTTTGCGATGAGATGAGAGGTAGGGTCCTCGACGGTCTTGGAAGACCGATCGATGGAAAACCGTTTTTAGCTAAACAGAGATACCCACTGATAAACACTGCGCCTCATCCATTGAAAAGAGCAAGGATTACTAAACCATTGCCTGTGGGTGTACGCGCAATAGATGGTTTTATAACTATAGGTAAGGGACAGAGAATTGGAATATTTGCAGGAAGTGGTGTTGGGAAGAGTACACTCCTTGGAATGATAGCAAGAAACACCGTTGCTGATGTGAATGTTATTGCCTTGATAGGAGAAAGAGGTAGAGAAGTCAGGGAATTCATAGAAAAAGATCTTGCGAGTGGCATTGAAAAATCGGTAGTGGTCGTTTCAACGTCAGACCAACCTGCTTTGATGAGAGCAAAAGCATTGTATACGGCAACAAGTATCGCTGAATATTTTCGTGACCGTGGTCTTGATGTACTCTTGATGGTCGATTCTCTAACACGTTGGGCAATGGCCCAGAGAGAAATAGGTCTTGCCATAGGAGAACCTCCAACGGCACGGGGATATCCACCAAGTGTATTTGCAGGGATACCAGGCATTTTGGAAAGAGCTGGAAACTCTGACAAGGGGAGTATTACGGCCATATATACAGTCTTGGTTGAAGCTGATGATTTCAACGAACCAATATCTGATACCGTTAGAAGTGTCGTGGATGGTCATATAATGCTTTCCAGAAGACTGGCAGAACTGAATCATTATCCAGCAATAGATGTTCTCGCAAGCATAAGCAGGTTAATGATAGATATCGTGGAGAAAGATCACCTGGAGGCAAACAAGAAATTGCGCAGTTTAATGGCAGTTTATTATGAAGCAAAGGACCTGATAGACGTAGGTGCATACAAGCTTGGGTCTAACCCACAGATAGACAAAGCAATAAAGATGATAGAACCTATAAACGACTTTCTCAAGCAAGGAATAGATGAGAAGCCAACCTATGATCAGACAATAGACCAACTCTTGAAGCTCTCAAACATGGTATGATTATTTTTTGATTTCCGCTACCTTTGAGAATTCTATATGAAAGATCTGATCGTAAGATTCCTCTTTAAGAAGTTTAAAACCACTTTCGCGCGCCACCTTCTTTATCAATCCAGGATTTTGCTCGAACTTCCATTTTGTCACATACACGTTCTTTATCACTTCAAGACCAGTATCAATCAAAACAGGAACGGCAAAAAAACTCTTGTGTCCAACCTTTTTAGGGATTATTGAATCCCATATCAACAATTTCCCCCATCTCTTCAAAACCTGATTCACATTCTCAAAAATTGCCTTGTACTTTGGAAGGTAAAAAAACGTGAAAAAACAGATGGCAATATCGAACGATTCAGGAGCAAAAGACAATCTGAGTGGATTCATAAGAATCCTCAGTGATCTTGGATCTGCACTCTTCATAAGCTCATCGTTTGGTGTAACAAGGACGGCTCTCTGTTTCAAAAGTTTTGTGAACAGGTCATCGCCACCTGTACATATGATAAGAATTCTATCGGCATCTAAGTCGCCTTTAACCACTATCTGTTGTTCCTTCGTGCTGTAATAACCGCTCATTCACTGCCTCCTCAAAAGAGTATACGATGAATCGAAAGATTTCGGCACATTTCAGACACAAACAGTTATGAACACGAACTAAATTCGAAATCAAGAAATGCTATTCAATTTAATGGGGGCTGAGCGTTGAAATACTCTTTACTCAACGAATATCTTTCAAAAAACCAGGCAAGAGAAATTAGGAAAGAGCTTTTAGCTCTGGGATTGCCATCTATGGCTGAGAATGCCTTACAGATGCTCCTTGGTTTAGTAGATACGGCTTTCCTAGGTCATCTTTCATGGCAAGCAATGAGTGGTGCCTCACTTGCAAACCAGGTGCTTTTCATCTTTCAAATCATTCTCATAGCTGCATCAACCGGTGTCACTGTGTTAGTTTCGAATGCCGTAGGCGCTAAGAACCATGAAATGGTATCGAGATCTCTTTGGAATGGCGTGTATCTTGCAACCATCTGGGGATTATTGATGATGATTTTCGTACCTGTGGTACCAGTCGTTTTGAGAATCTTTCCGAACGTGGACCCACAAGTGTATCAATCAGGTGTTGACTATTTGAGAATAATGTTATTTGGAATACTGACAATGTCGTTTATGGGAACTCTTGGAGCTGCTTTGAGAGGCTGTGGTGATACTAAGACACCAATGATAGTTGCGGCCATCTCAAATACTCTCAATGTATACCTTGATTATGTCATGATCTTCGGAAAGTTCGGTTTACCAAGGCTTGAAACAAAAGGTGCTGCACTCGCCACCGTGTTATCGCGCTTAGTGGGTATCATTCTATTATTAATTGCCGTTCTTAACAATTATAATCTTCATGCACGAAATAAAAGAGGCAGAAAATTCGATTTAGTGACGATCAGGAATATTCTGTCTGTGGGTTTACCGACCGCGGGAGAAAATATGCTTTTTTCCACGGGTTTACTTCTTTTCGCAAATATACTGCTCTTAGCAGGATCAAAGACCTATGCAGCCCATAGGGTTGGTATAAACATCGAGTCGATTTCATTCATGCCGGGAATGGGCATATCGGTGGCTATAACAGCACTTGTAGGTCGATACAATGGCAAGGGTGATCTGAGAAAGATAGCAGGAATAGTTCGTCAAGGTTGGATCCTTGCATCGATTTTTCAGATAACCGTTGGACTGTTCATTTTTGCATTTCCAAGATCGTTGATAACTCTTTTCACAAAAGATCTACAGATAATAACTATGGCTGAGTTTCCCGTCAGACTCATAGGATTGGTTCAAGCCTTTTTAGCAATTGATTATTCAATGAACGGTGCATTGAGAGGTACGGGAAACACTTCTTTTCCTATGATCACAGTGGCTCTTGCGATGTGGTTAATCAGATTACCACTTGGCTATCTTTTTGTGGCATATTTCAAACTGGGATTACTTGGAGCTTGGATTGGTATGATAGCCGACATTATATTTCGAAGTTTGACAAAGCTGGTATTCTATTTGTCTGGTAAGTGGGAAGGAACTGCAAAAAAAACGGCACTCAGGGTGAATCGAAAGATAGTGGATCTCTCGCACCACAGTTGAATCAATCTTCCCTTTCTTCTCTTGACCTGAGCATTTTACTCAAATCCTTTATGCATTGGTACTCTCTTACTGCTTGATTGATGTCACCAAGTTGTTCATAAAGCATTGCCAGTCTTGATCTAATTTTTAGATCAGAAGGTTTTCTCAGAAGAATTCTCTTGCACGTCTTAATGGCTGCTTTCTTCATTCCAAGTGCGATTAATAAGCTCAGTCTTATATTGTCTATAGACAAAACAATCAAAATGGCAAGTATCGACAGAATTATCCAGATCAAAGATGATTTGCTCCTGCTCATAGAAGTATCCAGCCCTCTCAGAGAATTGTTAATGTACTTGTCCTTTGACTCAATTTGATCAAAGCGGAGACCGGCTCTTTTAGCACTTTCTATCAAGAATATTAACCTTTTCCTGATTTCTTCTTTTGGTAATGATAACTGGTCAAACTGATCAACAATTTTAGATAACTCTGCTGAGGTCAATCGAGATGGTTCCACTCTATTTAACGCATTCAACAGGTCCATGTACTGCTTCAGCTGGATATCAAAATCCACAAGAGTAGTCTTGGAAGACCGATCTGCGATTTCAAGAATCCTATACAGCGATGGGAATAGTGATTCTTCCCTTTGATAGGAAAGGCAACTGTCGATTATCTCTTGAGAAATTTGAGGGAAATTTTTGAAATTTTTGATCATCCCTACCAAATTCCAGTCAAGCAAATAGGGATCCTTCAAGAAATTTTGCACCAACCACTTTCCAAAACCTTCTGGAGCAGAGAGTCTAAATCCTATCTTCCAAAGACTTTTTACAATTGCCGTTTCTTCGAACTCACCCTTTTCGAATCTTTCAAGATGATCCTTCAGTTGTGGAAAAAGCACCAAGATCTCTCTCGAAAGATCTACCTGAAGATCCAAGGAGTTGGACATATCCTTTATGAATTGGTCAAAATCCTCATTGATGACTGCCTTTTTCAATGACTCAAAACGTGCAACTCGTCTCTTTGCTGCTATTGAAGGTCCTTCAGAAAAAATCACTTGAGAATCTGGGGCTTTCTTTATTAGGTCTATCAACTCATCCCAGCTTTTTTCGGGGTCTTTCCCAATATTATCGATAGCCCCTGCAAATAGAAAGGAAGAAAGAACTAACAAAATCAAAACTGTTTGTTTCATCATCAATCCCTTTCAAATTGCGGATGAACAAACTGTTTATAGAAAACGCTAACGAAAACTGCCACTGGTACACCAAAGAAGACACCAACAGGCCCAAAAATCTCACTCGTGAGCAAAATCGAAAATATCATAACAACGGGATTTGCCTTAGCATAGCCTTTCATAACCTCAAAGAAGAATACAAAAACGCCCAAGTGTATGA
>JBKBIU010000255.1:0-2442 GCA_046294065.1 Pseudothermotoga sp. | reverse complement strand
GACGATAGGTGAGCTAGCAAGGTATTTGAACGATTATTACAAAATGAATGCGGATTTGATGGTTATCCCAATGGATGGCTATGCAAGATCATATTTCTACGATGAAACAGGACTATTTTGGAATACACCTTCACCAAATCTTCCCTCACTGGAACACACGCTTCTGTACATCGGTTTTTGTTTGCTCGAGGGCGTGAATTTATCCGTTGGCAGGGGAACGGTTCATCCATTCAAATATATTGGAGCACCATGGATTGATTCACAAAGAGTGTACGAAGAACTCAAAAAATTCGATCACCCTGGAGTTACCTTCAGGGAAAGAGTTTTTGTACCAGCCGCTTTCAAATTACAGAATCAAGTGTGCAATGGCCTGGAGTTTTTTGTTACAGACAAAAGGAAGATAAAGCCTTTACATCTTGCCATAGATCTGATCTATGTACTGAAAAAAGTTCATCCTGAGAGCTTTCGATGGGACAGCTACTTTCATGATGAAAGTCCAAGATACTACTTTGATCTGTTGATCGGTAACGATTACTACAGAAAAGCAATTGAAGAAGGGGCTGCATCCAAAGATTTTGAATCGCTCTGGCAAAGTGAGTCCCAACAATTTTCCAGACTGTCCATAAAATACAGACTCTACTGAAATTGTTCAAGTCAGATAAAGGACATACCCATATAATGCGCTATACGAACAGATATGTTATAATGATACCTGTTCATTCCCGTTTGAGTTTATGCACAGGAGGTGTTGCAATGTCTGTCGTATATTTCACTGACCTAACTACAAATGCTAGTATGAATCTTCTTAAAAAGTTGGAGGTTCTCTTAGACAAAGTTGAATTGGCAAAGGTAGTGAGTCAAAACCATTTTGTTGCAATCAAAATCCACTTTGGCGAGTATGGAAACCTTGCCTTCATAAGGCCACAGTATGTCAAAGTCGTTGTTGATCAGATAAAAAAATATGGTGGCAAGCCGTTTTTAACAGATTCTAACACCCTATACAGAGGCAATAGATCAAACGCGGTCGATCATCTTTTGAATGCCTATATGAATGGATTTGGCTATGAAGTCACAGGTGCACCTGTCATCATCGCCGATGGTCTAAGAGGCTCAGATGAGATCAAGGTAAGAATAAACAAGACTCATATTAAAGAAGCAAAGATTGGCTCGGCAATTGCCCTGTCTGATTCCTTAGTGGTTATGACTCATTTCAAGGGTCATGAACAGACAAGTTTTGGCGGAACGTTAAAGAACGTTGGAATGGGAAGTGCCTCGAGAGCCGGAAAACTTGAGCAACATTCTGAATCAAAACCATATGTCGTAGTAGAAAACTGTGTGGCTTGCAGAATGTGTGAGAGAAACTGTCCAACTAGGGCGATAACAGTAGTTAAATTTGCAGCTATTGATTATGCGAAATGTATAGGTTGCGGTCAGTGTATTGCCATGTGTAACTATGGTGCAATGTCACCTAAGTGGAGTGATTCATCAGAGCTTCTGAGCAAGAAGATGGTTGAGTATGCTTACGCAGTCTTGAAAGACAAGAAAGCCATTTTCATATCCTTTTTAACTGACATTTCACCAGATTGTGATTGCTGGCACACAAACAGACCTACAATAGCTCCGAACATCGGTATCTTAGCGAGCATAGATCCTGTGGCGGTTGATCAGGCATGCATAGATCTCGTGGTACAAAAACAAGGCAAGGATCCATTTCTTGAAGCTCATCCAAAAGTCACGTGGGAAACTCAACTGAGCTATGCACAGGAAATCGGATTGGGTTTCAGGAAATATGAATTAGTCAAGGTTGCATGCGATTTAGAGTAGATAGATCAGCTACCTTTAGTGGTGCCCTTGAGGATCCATACAATTCCTAAGGCCACCAGTACTATTATTAGCACTGGAATAGCGATAAATATAAAGCCAACAAAGAGCAATATCAGTATGGCACCAGACAAGATCAAACCACCAAAACCTAAAAGCAATGGGAAAAGCTTAAAGAAAAGGTAGATCAAAAATATCACGCCAAGTACTGCAAGAAAATACAACATTCATTGGCCTCCTTGTTTTTCATTTTGGTCATCCTCTGCAAGTTCTTCGACAGATATAGGGACAACCCTTGCACCACATCTCTCACAGATCAGTTTTTCTTGTGACAGCTGTGCAGCAGAATAATAAATTTGCCCACAATTTGGGCATTTATAATAGAAGGTACACACCCCCTTGAGTTAAACTCAGGACTCAAAGGTTCCTTTAATGATTATCTCGTAATTTGACATGAGTATTTTACCCTTGGCTATAACATCGACCAGTGTAAGATCATGGTCTAGCAAGAGTATGTCTGCATCTTTTCCTCGAGCTATGGTTCCTTTGTTGTGAAGTTTGAGTACCTTTGCCGGATTGAGTGTGATCGCTTTCAACGCTCTTTCTATTGCCACACCGTGT
>JBKBIU010000254.1:0-2446 GCA_046294065.1 Pseudothermotoga sp. | reverse complement strand
GTATCTCTACGAAAACAGATCGAAGGACGAACTTACTCTTTACTTCATGCCGCAAACATCCGGTCCTTGTCGATTCGGGCAGTACAATGTGTATATGAAATTATGGCTCAGGCAAAACAAAATTAATGATACGGCACTGTTGTCACTTAACTCTGAGAACGCCTATGGTGGCCTTGGGATTGCCTTCACGCTCAGGGCATGGATCGCCATCTTGATATCTGATCTGTATTCAAACATTGAAAAATCTCTAATGGCACTTCATTCAGATAAGGATTTGGTAAAGGAAATGATAGAAAAACACGAAAAACAAATAATAAAATCACTCAAATCAGACAGCCTTTTTGGGATATTCAAAACTCTTGAAAAAATATCGCAGGAAATAGCCCTACTGAATCTTTCTGAAGAATATTCACAAGCACCAAAAGTCTTACTCACCGGTGAGATATATGTCAGGTGGGATGAATTCAGCAGAAGAAGGTTGGAAGACCTTTTTGCATCGGAACAAATAGTTCTTCACATATCTCCTGTCCATGAGTGGATATACTACACAGATTACATATTCCTCAAAAGATTGACCAGCAAAGATTCAACAGTTTTTCAGCGTATTAAGAAGGTTGCAGAGATTTTCGTGAAGAAGTACTTTGAAAGGAAGATAAAAGGAATCTTTGCAAAAACAGGGCTATGTGATACAAAGATCTTGGATATAAAACATGTCGTTGAGCATGCTTCTTCATCACTCAACCCTGTATTAACTGGAGAATCCATTCTGACTATAGGAAGTACATTGGTAGAGATCGGCGAACACTATGACGGCGTGATATCAATAGGACCGTTTGGATGCATGCCAAGTAGAATTGCTGAATCCATAATAAAGAGTGAACTAGAAAAAAGAAAGGCCAATACTTCAAAGAGATTACCTTTCATCTCTTTGGAAGTGGATGGAAATCCTTTCACACCCTCTGTTGAAGCAAAGATCGATTCTTTCATAGCACAGATCAAGGCTGCAAAGGGTAGAATATGAGTTGTGGGTGGCTGAATTGAGCGTATGGGTACTTTCAGGTGATGCAAGGGTTTTGAAGGATGAATATGTGAGCGAAATGACCTTGCAGAAGGGATTAACAAGAGTAAAGATCGATATGGATGACGCGGCAAAAATACCACAAATTCTGTCCCAAAATACTCTTTTTTCGTCGTTTCTCATCGATGTGGTTGACTACAGTGAGTGGAAGAAAGAAGATCAAAAACAACTGCTTGAACAGGTTCAGAAGACGTCCATACCTGTCATATTGAGAAGCTCTAGCCCCGTGAAGGAGCACGAGTCAATAGACCTCTCTTTGCCCAAGCCGTGGGAACGTGAAAAATGGCTTGAATACATAAAAGAGAGGTTTAAGAAGCACTCTCTATCTTTTCAAATCGATGCTTTAGAAGTATTTTTCCATCTGGTGGGTCCTGACGATCTTTTAATCGAAAGGGAAATAGAAAAACTTGTTTGTGTCGGTGAAAAGGTGACACCGGAAATAGTCAAGAACTTTGTTTTCAATCACTCAAAGATGCAAATCGATGAAATGTGTTTTTCTGTATCATTGGGTGATCAGAAACAATCTCACGAAATTTTGTCAAAGATTCTGTCCTACGCCGATCCAGTTTTTGTTGTGAATAGCCTCAGCAGACACTTCATTGATCTGTACAAGATCTTGTCCTTTGCCGAAAAGCGTGGTAACTATTCATGGTCATATATAAAGGATATCTCAGAGAAACTTGATGTACCAACTGTAAGAGCGGCAAGATTTCTGGGGTTTACCTTTAAAGGTCAACCACGCGCCATTAATCATTTGCAAATCTATGATTTTGAAAAACTCGAGTCCATATTGAACCAACTGCAGGTGTTAGACGGGGAAATGAAGTCTTCTGAGAACAAGACGATCCTCATTCATTTGTTCATAAATTTTGTGAGTGAAACAATAGGTGGTACAACTTGAAACTCATTTTCAGAATTGAGAAGAACAACCGATATAGCCTTATACCATTGATAGGTGCTGTGCATAGTAGAATGAAAGATGTCCAAATATTTCTTGCAAAGAGTGTACAAGAACTCGTAAAAGTTCCACCGCCCGCCGTTGTTGCTTATTCTTTTATGAGCTTCGATCTTGATCAGATTTTTAAAGAAGTACATGATTTAAAAACCATGAACTACACACTGATAGCTGGAGGACCTCATGTCACGGCAAAGCCATATGAATCTTTGCGTTTAGGTTTTGACCATATTTTTGTTGGAGATGGTGAAGAAAATCTCTTGAAATTTTTGAATGGCGAAAAGAAGATGATCCTTGATGGGCTCAAAGATCGCATAAATCTGGATGATTATCCTCCATTTTGTGCGGAACTCGATCTCTTCATGCCGATTGAGATAACAAGAGGTTGTGTCTTTGAATGCGCCTACTGCGAG
>JBKBIU010000253.1:0-2452 GCA_046294065.1 Pseudothermotoga sp. | reverse complement strand
CTTTTTTGATCTTCGATGGTGGAGTAAGGCAAGATTGTTTTCTTGTCATGGACGAACTTGGAGAATGGATAACAATTGGGGTTTTTCAGCAAGATTTAGATTCAGGCGATAGCTCGTTATTGCTTGAATGTTTGAAAATCCTATTTGGTTCGTGTGAAGCAAACAATTATTCATTGATCCTTTGGGATCATGGAAGCGCGTGGGTCAATGACTCGGCATACAAGAAAGAAATCACATCTCGTGCTATAGCCTTTGATGACACGTCGAAACACGCTATCTCAACAGCCGATTTGCGTAAAGCCTTGGAAGACTTTTCGACCCAAACGGGAAAGAGAATCAACCTTCTTGGAATGGATGCTTGCTTGATGGGATCTATAGAGGTTCTGTATGAGTTGAGAGATATTGTTGATTATGTAGTTGCATCGAGTTTTACAGTACCAGGCGATGGGTATGACTATGTTTTTTTTAAACAGATCGTTTCAACAGATGGTGCGGTGGGTTTGGGTAGAAAGATAGTAGATACTTTCAAAGATTATTACGACACAAGCAGCTATTGGAAGCAAAAAGGATTGAGTCTTGCTGTATATGATATGAGCAAGGTTGAATCCACAGCCTTTTGGGTAGATTCTTTGGCAAAAAGACTGGTAGAGATGATGGACAATGATCTCAGAAACACTGTTGGTAATTTCTATCCGTCTTTGGCTAAATACAATAATAACAATGATGATAATTTGTTGGTCGACCTCAACGATTTTGCACATTATACACAGAGTATTGGTGATAGGGATGTTCAAGATTATGCACAAAAGATTCAGAACGTCTTGGCAGAACTTATAGTTTATGAGTATGTTGAGAAGACAAATTATGAGATTCAAAATCCTGTGAGTATCTTCATGCCAAACAAGAAGGATGTCATGTTAAAATATCGTGCAGACTATGAGACCTTATCATTCTTTCAAATTCGTTGGTTTAATTTTCTTGAGAGTTGGCTTGAGTAACCTTAATCTTGCCTGATTTTCTTGGTTAAATTCCCTGAGGGGGTCCTCTGATCCTTATTTTTTATCGCATTTTTGAATGCCCCGAAAGGTATTTTTCACTCCATTGAGATTTCATCCAAAGCGCGTTTGATGACAGAAATTATTGTAAAGTATTCTTTTGTTGACATATATACTAAAGTATACTATAATGTAATACGGTGTATCCCATGGTGGCTCTTTTAGATATGGATTCTTTTTTTGCCATGATAGAGATTGTGAGAAATCCTTTTTTGAAGGAAAAACCAGTGGCGATAATAGGTTGGGGAGAAAGAACAGCGATATCTTCTGTGAATTATACTGCGAAAAAGTATGGCGTAAAGGTTGGGATGCCCCCACATATGGCAAAAAGGATTTGCCCACAGATTGTTTTTGTGAAGGCAGACTTTGCCGAGTATGAGTCTACATCACTTGGTATAGAGAATCTCCTTTGTGAGAGATTTCCTATATATATAAGATACAGTATAGATGAGTTTTTCATAGATCTAAATGTTCCAAGGTATTTAGAGAGATTGTCCGAACTGAAAAAAGAGATAAAAAGACAGTATAATCTCACCTGTTCAATAGGTATCTCACCAAATCCTGTCCTCAGCAAGATTGCTTGTGAGTTCTCTAAACCTGATGGTTTTTTAATAGTTGAGAAGGAAAAGATCTCAGAATTTCTTCAGGATCTTGATGTATCTTCAATCCCAGGAATTGGTAGAAAAACTCAAGAGTACTTGCAAAAAATGAAGATCAAGAAGGTAAAAGAGCTTTTAGACTTTGCAAAAGGGAGTGCTTGCCCAAAATCACTTGCTGAACTTGTAGAATCGATCTTTACTATCGATTTTGACAGAAAAGAATTTTTCAAGAAAAAACCACCAAAAAGTTTTGGCCATATGAAGACCTTAGATGTGAATATAACAAGTCTTTCCCAGATAAAGGAAATAGGTTTCTATCTACTTTACAGGGCATTTTTGAGAATGATAAGAGAAGGGTATAGGGCAAGAACGGTTTCTTTGATCTTGAGGTACCATAAATTCCAGACGATATCTGTCTCAAGGAGCTTAAAGGAGTGGTCGAGCAACTTTTTGAAATTTGCCAAGGTCCTCGAGATGCTCATTGAAAGTGCCTTCAACTATGAACCGGTAAGAATGCTTGGTGTATCGTTGAGCAACCTGAAGACCTTTTCCGTAGAGCAGCTTGAGTTGTTTTCTCATCATGAAAAACTTTTGAAAGCGATGAGCATAAAAAATCTCGAGATCTCATCAAAGTTGTTTTTAACATAGAATATCTTCAAATGGGGCAAAAACGAGTTTGTGACGTCCTCCCCTCAATGAATTGAGGGGCATCCTCAAGCGGATGCACACAGAGGTTTACCCTCGTGCTTCGGTTCAGCGACACCGTGCCATCCCAATCGGTATGACACGACCGCGGGC